>NZ_JBIASO010000001.1:0-115852 GCF_042890865.1 Streptomyces sp. NPDC002018 | reverse complement strand
CCCCGGGGCGGCCGGCCTCCCCGCCGCGGCGCCCCCCCGGCCCGCCCCCCACACCGCCGGGGGGGGCCCCCCCCGCGCCCCGCCCCCACCCCTGTCGTTCCTGGTCACACGGGGCGACGCCCGTGCTTACCAGCGGTACCAGCGGCCCCGTCGGCCGCCGGCCGCCCCGGGACGGATCACAAAGCCCAGCAGCCACACGACAAGGACGATGATCGCGATCCACCAGAGGGCCTCGAGTGCGAATCCCGCGCCGAAGAGAATCAGGGCGAGAAGGAGAACGAGAAGCAGGGGAACCATGTATATCAACCTCCGAACAGCCGCCTACCCCCGAATTATCCCGCCATTCGGTACGTAACCCCAATGGGTTCCCGCGCCTCCACGGACACGGGCCACCGGGGACGGTTTCGCGCGGCAGTACGATTTGCACTGTTCACGCCCAGTGATGGAGGTTCCGGTGCACGGTGAGTACAAGGTCCCCGGCGGCAAGCTCGTCGTGGTCGATCTCGACACGGAGGACGGGCTGCTGCGGCGGGTGCGGGTCGCCGGGGACTTCTTCCTGGAGCCCGACGAGGCGATCGAGGCGATCGACCGCGCCCTGGAGGGCGCCCCGGCCGACACCGACGCCGCCGGCCTCGCCGCCCGCGTCGAAGCGGCGCTGCCGGCCGGCACGGTGATGTACGGGCTCACCGCGGAGGGCATCGCCGTCGCCGTACGCCGCGCGCTCGCACACGCCACCGACTGGACCGACTACGACTGGCAGCTCATCCACGAGACGCCCCAGTCCCCCGCGCTCCATATGGCGCTCGACGAGGTGATCACCACCGAGGTCGCGGCCGGCCGCCGGCCGCCGACACTGCGGGTCTGGGAGTGGGCCGCGCCGGCGGTGGTGATCGGCAGTTTCCAGTCGCTCAGGAACGAGGTCGACCCGGAGGGCGCCGAACGCCACGGCATCACGGTGGTGCGGCGCATCTCCGGCGGGGGCGCCATGTTCATCGAGCCGGGCAACACCATCACGTACTCCCTCTCCGTCCCCGACTCGCTGGTCAAGGGACTCACCTTCGCGGACAGTTACGCCTATCTCGACGACTGGGTGCTGGGCGCGCTCGGTGACATGGGCATCAAGGCCTGGTACCAGCCCCTCAACGACATCGCGACCGAGAGCGGCAAGGTCGCGGGCGCCGCCCAGAAGCGCGTCGTGAGCGGCACGGGAGCCGTACTCCACCATGTGACCATGGCGTACGACATCGACGCCGCCAAGATGACGGACGTCCTGCGCATCGGCCGCGAGAAGCTCTCGGACAAGGGCACGCGCAGCGCCGCCAAGCGGGTCGACCCCCTGCGGCGTCAGACGGGACTGCCGCGCGAGACGGTCATCGAGCGGATGATCGACTCCTTCCGCGGCCGTTACGGGCTGACGGCCGGCAAGGTCACGGACGAGGAGATGGCGCGGGCGCGCGAACTGGCGGAGACGAAGTTCAGCACCCCGGAATGGACGGCCCGGGTGCCGTGACAGCACGGCCCGGGGCTCGCGTCGGGGCTCGGCCGGTGCTCGGGCCGGGTTCCGTTGTCGGTGGGGCTTGTTACGGTCGTCCCCGTGCATCGCGAGGAGTCGGAGGAGCGGCGGGACGCCCGGCACCGCGCCGCCCGGCGAGCGGCCATGGACCATGTGCTCGCGCTGATCGCCGCGGCCCCGTGGAGCGCGGGCCTGGTGCTGCGCGGCAGTGTGCCCCTGTGTGCCTGGCTCGGTGATCGGGCGCGCGAGCCGGGTGATCTGGACTGGGTGATGCCGGCGCCGGCGCCGCCCGCGCCGGAGTTCGGCACCTGGGGCACACGGCCGGTGCTGCCGCCCGAGGGACTACGCTGGGCGGACGCCGGGGAGTACATGTATCCGCGCAGCCCGTACGAGGATCTGGTGGCGACGCTCCGGGAGCGGCCGATCGCGTCCCGCGGTGTCGTGCTGGACGTGGAGGGCTGCCGGGAGGACGGCGACTGGACGTACCGGTACGACGAGAACCCCGGCATCCGGATCATCGTTCCGTGGCACGCCGAGGGTCTGGAACCGGGCACGGTCCGGCTGGACTTCGCCTCCGACGAGACGCTGCCGGAGGCTCCCGTCTGGACGGCCGTGCCGCGCGGCGACGGCGGTCCGCCGACGCCCGTACGCACGGCGAGCCGTGCGCTCTCCCTCGCCTGGAAGCTGTTGTGGCTCCACACCGACGGGGAGGACGGAGAGGCCGTGGGCGCCAAGGATCTCTTCGACGCGGTCCTGCTGGCCGGGTCTCCGCGTACCCGGCTGACGCCCCGGCTGCTGCGCAAGGTGCTGGGCCGGGAGCGGTCGGCCCGCTTCGGTACGGAGACCGTCCGGGGCTGGCGGGTGGATCCGGCGGACTGGGAGGCGCTCCAGGCCGACCCCGGGGATGAGGCTGCGGAGTGGCGCGAGCGCCTGGCCCGCGCGCTCGCGCCTCTCCTCGACGCCCCGTCCTGGACGACCCCGTTCAGCCCGTACTGACCCGCCGGCCCGGCGCCATCAGGGCCACGTACAGCACCAGCGAGGCCGCGAGCCCCACCGCCCAGCCGTAGTCCGCGAGCGGCTTCAGGAAGGGGATCAGACCGTCCTCGGGGAACGGGCCCTTCCCCGGCGCCGAGTGGGAGCCGCCCACGGCCAGCACCCCGCCGACGGCGAAGGCCAGCACCGCCCTGAGATTCCAGCCGTTCACATACCAGTAGCGGCCCCCGGGGCGGTAGAGATCCGCGAGGTCGAGGACCGTGCGCCGGACGATCCAGTAGTCGGCGATCAGGATGCCCGCGACCGTACCGAGCAGCCCGCCCACCAGCCCCAGCCAGGTGAAGATGTACAGCTCAGGGGTGGCGGTGAGCTTCCACGGCATGACGAGGACCCCGATGACACCCGTGATCAGCGCCCCCGTGCGGAAGTTGATGAGCTTCGGCAGGAGGTTGGCGAGATCGTAGGCGGGCGAGACGACATTGGCCGCGATGTTCACGGAGACCGTCGCGACCAGCACGGTCACCAGCGCGAAGAGCAGCCCGAAGACATTGTCGGTCTTGGCGGCCAGCTCGACCGGGTCCCAGACGGCCGCCCCGTACACCGCCTGCGAACCCGAGGTGACGAAGACGGACAGCAGCGCGAACAGGGTCATGGTCGTGGGCAGGCCGAGTGACTGCCCCCAGATCTGGGCCCGTTGGCCCGCGCCGAAGCGGGTGAAGTCGGGGATGTTCAGCGAGAGGGTGGACCAGAACGCGATCATTCCCATCAGGGACGGGAAGAAGACCGGCCAGAAGTCCGCGCCCCAGCCCAGCTTCGACGGCTGGTCGAGCAGCGGGCCGGGACCGCCCGCCTTGACAGTGATCCAGACGAGCAGCACCAGCGCGCCGACGATCACGAACGGCGCCGCCCAGTTCTCGAACCGCCGCAGGGTGTCCATCCCCCGGTAGATGATGGCGAGTTCGAGCGCCCAGAAGAGGACGAAGCAGAGCCAGAGCGTCCAGGGCTGACCGCCGATCCTCGACGCCTCGGCCCAGCCGCCGAAGATCTTGCCGAGCAGGACGAAGATGCCCTGGCCGCCGATCCAGGTCTGGATGCCGAACCAGGCGCAGGCGACGGCGGCCCTGATCAGCGCGGGCAGATTGGCGCCGCGCAGCCCGAACGAGGCACGGGCGAGCACGGGGAAGGGAATGCCGTACTTGGGTCCCGCGTGCCCGGTCAGCAGCATCGGGAACAGCACGATCAGATTGGCCAGCGCGATGGTGAGGACGGCCTGCTTCCAATCCATGCCCAGGGTGACCAGCCCGGAGGCCAGCAGCCACGACGGGATGTTGTGCGCCATGCCGACCCAGAGCGCGGCGAAGTTGTACGTGGTCCAGCGGCGGCGGGCGACCGGAACGGGCAGCAGATCGTCGTTGACGAAGCGGCCGTCGTCGGGGAGCGCGCCGGGCGGCAGCTCGACACGGCCCTGGGAATCGGTTCCGGCACCGGTTATCGGTTCTCCGGGGGACGGGGGAGGTGCGGTCGCGGTCATGGCGGCGGGACCCTTCGTTCGAGAGCGGGTGTCGGGGATGTCGAACGAGGCCGTGCGGGAGAGGGGGGCCGGTCCCAGGACCGGGGTGGGAGAGGCCTGTTCAGCCCTGGAGCGCGGGGATGATCTCGGCGCCGTACGCGTCGATCGTCGCTTCCTTGGCGTCATGCATGTCGTAGACGGCGAACTGGTCGACGCCCAGGTCGCGCAGTCTCTGGAGCTTCTCGATATGCGCCTCGACGGGGCCCAGCAGACAGAACCGGTCCACGATCTCGTCGGGCACGAAGTCCGTCGAGGGATTCCCGGCCCGGCCGTGATGGCTGTAGTCGTACCCCTCGCGCTGCTTGATGTACGCGGTCAGCGCGTCGGGCACCAGGCCCGAGTCCTCTCCGTACCGCGCCACCAGATCGGCCACATGGTTGCCGACCATCCCGCCGAACCAGCGGCACTGCTCGCGCGCGTGCGCGAGGTCGTCGCCCACATAGGCGGGCGCGGCGACACAGATCGTGACGGAGTCGGGGTCGCGCCCCGCGTCGGAGGCCGCTGTACGGACCGCCTTGACCATCCACTCGGTCAGGAAGGGGTCCGCGAGCTGGAGGATGAAACCGTCGGCCTTCCGCCCCGCCAGGGCGAGCGCCTTGGGCCCGTACGCCGCCATCCACACCGGCAGTTTCCCGTCCCGTACCCAGGGCAGCCGCAGCGCCTGTCCGTCGACGGTGGCCTCACGGCCCTCGGCCAGATCACGGATGACCTCGATCGCGTCGCCCAGCCGGGCCAGGGTATTGGGTTTGCGGCCCGCCACCCGCATCGCCGAGTCGCCGCGCCCGATACCGCACACGGTCCGGTTGCCGTACATCTCGTTGAGCGTGGCGAAGGTGGAGGCGGTCACCTCCCAGGTTCTGGTGCCCGGGTTGGTGACCATGGGTCCCACGGTCAGTGTGGTGGTGTGTTCCAGAATGCGGCTGTAGATGACAAAGGGTTCCTGCCAGAGCACGGCGGAGTCGAAGGTCCAGCCGTAGCGGAAACCGTTGCGCTCCGCGCGCCGCATGAGCCCGACGACCGCCGACGACGGCGGGTCGGTCTGGAGGACAAGTCCGAAGTCCATGGCCTGGTCACTCCTCGGTGTCAGGTGAGGTGTTGGCTCGGTGTCAGCTGAGGTACTGGCATGTGGCGCGTGGGGTGTACTGCCCGTGTCCCGCCCGGCCGGTGAACTCCCGCCGGTCGATGACGAGTTCACCGCGCGAGAGGACGGTCTCCACCTGTCCGGTGAGCCGCTTGCCCTCGTACGCGGAGTAGTCGACGTTCATGTGGTGTGTCTCGGCGGAGACGGTCTGCTCGGTGTGCGGGTCGTAGATGACGACATCGGCGTCGGCGCCCGGCGCGATGGTGCCCTTGCGCGGATAGAGACCGAACATCCTGGCCGGGGTGGCGCAGGCGATCTCGATCCAGCGGCGTCGGCTCAGCTTCCCCTCGACCACGGCCTGATGGAGCAGGTCCATCCGGTTCTCCACACCGGGCAGCCCGTTGGGGATCTTCGAGAAGTCCCCGCGCCCCAGTTCCTTCTGCCCGGTGAAGCAGAACGGGCAGTGGTCCGTGGACACCACCTGGAGGTCGTTGGTGCGCAGTCCCCGCCAGAGCGCCGCCTGGTGCTCCTCGGGCCGCAGCGGGGTGGAGCAGACGTACTTGGCGCCCTCGAAGCCGGGTTCCGCGAGATTGTCCGTGGAGAGGAAGAGGTACTGCGGGCATGTCTCGCCGAAGACGGGCAGTCCCTTGTCCCGGGCGGCGGCCAGTTCGGCGACGGCCTCCTGCGCCGAGACATGGACGACATACAGCGGGGCCTCGGCGACCTGCGCGAGCCGGATCGCCCGGTGGGTGGCCTCGGCCTCCAGCAGGGCCTTCCGTACTTCTCCGTGGTGGCGGGGGTCGGTACGGCCGGCGGCCAGGGCCTGTTCGACGAGGACGTCGATGGCGATGCCGTTCTCGGCGTGCATCATGATCAGCCCGCCGTTGTGCGCGCCGCGCTGCATGGCGCGGAGGATACGGCCGTCGTCGCTGTAGAAGACACCGGGATAGGCCATGAAGAGCTTGAAGGACGTGATGCCCTCCTGGACCAGCAGGTCCATCTCCTTGAGGGAGCTCTCGTTGACATCGGCCATGATCATGTGGAAGGCGTAGTCGATCGCGCACCGGCCGTCGGCCTTGGCGAACCAGGTGTCGAGCCCTTCCCGCAGCGCCTGGCCCGGGGACTGGACGGCGAAGTCCACGATGGTGGTGGTGCCGCCCCAGGCGGCGGCCCGGGTGCCGGTCTCGAAGGTGTCGGAGGCGAAGGTGCCGCCGAACGGCAGCTCCATATGGGTATGGGCGTCCACACCGCCCGGGATGACGTACTTGCCGGTGGCGTCGATCGTCCGGTCGGCGGTCCAGCCCTGGGCCACGTCCGTGCCATGGGCGGCGAGGGCGACGATCCTGCTGTCCTCCATGAGGACATCGGCATGGGTCTCGTCGGCGGCGGTGATGACGAGTCCGCCACGGATCAGGGTGCGGGTACTGCTCATGGTGGTGGCGCTCCCTTTCTGAACGATCGGCCGGCCCGGGGCCGGACCGCCCGGTGCGGGCGGTCCGGCGGCGGTGCGAGTGGTGCGGCGGTACGAGCGGTCCGGCAGTGCGGCGGTACGAGCGGTCCGGCAGTGCGGCGGACTACACGGCGCGCAGGGCCTGTTCGAGGATCGCGGCGCCCTCTTCCGCCTCCGTGACGGTCAGGGTGAGCGGGGGCGCGATCCGCAGCACGCTGGTGTTGTGTCCACCGCCCTTGCCGAGCAGCAGGCCGCCCGCGCGCGCCGCCTCGATGACGGCCGAGGCCGCCTCGGGGGCCGCCTCTCCCGTACGGGGCCTGATCAGTTCGATGCCGATCATCAGCCCGCGGCCCCGCACCTCGCGTACGGAGTCGACACCGGCGCCGATCGCCCGCAGCCGCTCGATGAGCAGTCCGCCGACCCGGCGGGCGTTGCCCTGGAGGTCGTGCTCCAGGACGTACGAGAGATTGGCCAGGCCGGCCGCCATGGTGACGGGGCTGCCGCCGAAGGTCGAGATCGAGTTGCTGTCGAGGCAGTTCATGATCTCGGCGCGGGCCACCACACCGCCGATAGACATGCCGTTGCCGATGCCCTTGGCGAAGGTGAGCAGGTCGGGCGGGCCGTTCTCGGCGTGCGCCTGCCAGCCCCAGAAGTGTTCGCCGGTGCGGCCCCAGCCGGTCTGCACCTCGTCGCTGATCCACAGGATGCCGTGGCGGTCGAGGACCTGGCGGAACGCGGCGTACAGCCCGTCCGGCGGGGCGGTGAAGCCGCCGACGCCCTGGATCGGCTCGGCGATCAGCGCGGCGGGCGCCCGGGTGTGCCCGAGCAGGTCCTCCAGGTCGGCGACACACGCCTCGATGAAACGCTCGTCGGTGAGTCCCGCGTAGGGGCCCCGGCTGCGGACACCGCCGTGGACGTACAGCGTCTGGAGCGGGGACAGACTCGTCGGCGACCAGCCGCGGTTGCCGGTGACGGAGACCGTGGAGAAGGACCGGCCGTGGTAGCTGTTGCGCATCGCCAGGATCTGGTTCGAGGCGCGGTACGTGGTCGCCAGCAGCAGCGCCGTGTCATTGGCCTCGGTGCCCGAGGTGGTGAAGAAGACACGGGCGTCCGGGATGCCGGACAGGGCGGCGATCCGCTCGGCGAGTTCGACCATCGGACGGTTGAGATAGAGCGTGGAGGAGTGGATGATCCGTCCGGCCTGCTCACTCACCGCCTTGGTGACCTCGGGGAGCGCGTGGGCGGTCATCGTGGTGAGGATGCCGCCGAAGAAGTCGAGATAGCGGTTGCCCTCCGAGTCCCAGACATGGCGGCCCTCACCATGGGTGATCTCGATGGGCCGGTCGTAGTAGAGCGCCAGCCAGTCGGGGAGTACGGCGCGATGGCGTCCGTACAGATCGTTCGCGAGCGGCTCCGTCATGGCTGCACCAGTCCTTCGTACGCGTCGGGGCGGCGGTCCCGGTAGAACGCCCACTGCTGGCGTACCTCGTCGATCACCCCGAAGTCCAGGTCTCTCACAAGGAGTTCCTCGGTCTTGTCGCTCGCGGTCTCGCCGACGAACTGGCCGCGCGGGTCGACGAAGTAGCTCGTGCCGTAGAAGTCGTTGTCGCCGTACTCCTCCTGGCCGACCCGGTTGATCGCCGCGATGAAGTACTCGTTGGCGACGGCGGCGGCCGGCTGCTCCAACTGCCAGAGGTAGGCGGAGAGTCCGCGGGAGGTGGCGGAGGGGTTGTAGACGAGCTGCGCGCCGTTCAGCCCGAGTTGGCGCCAGCCCTCGGGGAAGTGGCGGTCGTAGCAGATGTACACGCCGACCCGGCCGACGGCGGTCTCGAAGACGGGCCAGCCGGCATTGCCCGGCTTGAAGTAGTACTTCTCCCAGAAGCCCTTGACCTGCGGGATGTGGTGCTTGCGGTACTTGCCGAGATATGAGCCGTCGGCGTCGATCACGGCGGCGGTGTTGTAGTAGAAGCCGGACTGTTCCCGCTCGAAGACCGGGACGACGACGACCATTCCGGTCTCGCGGGCCAGCTCCCTCATCCTGGTGACGGTCGGCCCGTCCGGGACGGCCTCGGCCCAGCGGTAGTGCTCGGGTTCCTGCACCTGGCAGAAGTAGGGCGCGTTGAACACTTCCTGGAACCCGATGACCTGCGCGCCCTGCCGGGCAGCCTCGCGGGCGTGTTCCTCATGTTTGGCGATCATCGATTCGGTGTCGCCGGTCCAGGTCGCCTGGACGAGTGCGGCGCGTACGACTCTGGCCACGAGCTGCTCCTTCGGCGGGGCGGCGATAGCTCTACGCCCGTAGATGCGATGCGTAGGAGGAGAACGTAAGCCCCGTCCCACACGGGGGCAAGACCATCGTCGTTAACCCGCAGAGTCGATCAAGTTTCACACCCGAGCGGTCGACATCGGGCGTTTCGGGTCTCACCAGGCTCTTGGCGGGCCCGTCAGGCGTCCGCGATTCCCGCCACTCTCAGGGCGTGGACGACATCGCGCTCACGGGCCACGGAGACCGCGCGGGCGGCGTCGACGAGCTGCGGGACGAGCCGGTGCGGGTCGGGCGCGGCGACCAGCACGGCGTCCTCCGGCGGACGGGCCTGCACGAAGGCGCTGAGCAGGGCTCTCGCCTCGTGGGCGCGGCCGGCCCCGCCCAGCGCGAGCACGGCGTCGGCGATCTCCTCGGCGGGGCGGGAGACCCCCTGGAGCAGAAGCTGTCGGCAGTCGTCGTCCCGGCCCGCCGTGGAGAGCGCGCCGGCCGCCGCGGCGAGCTGGGCGGGCGGCAGGAAGGCCGCCTCCCAGAGCAGCTCGGCCCAGTCGGCGCCGAGACCGGCGCGGTGCAGCTCGGCGGCGAGCAGGGGCAACTGCCCGGGAGGCCGGCCCGCGGCCTCGCAGAGCGCGACATGGGCCTCTCCGGTACGGCCGTCGGCGCGCAGCGCGATCAGGGTGGCGACCAGTTCGGCGGCGGCCCGCAGGTCCTCCGCGGAGTGCACGGGCTCCGGCGCGGGCGCGGACGGAGCGGGCTCGGCGGGTGCGCCGCCGAAGCGGGCACCCCGGGGGGTGGCGGGGGCGGCGGGCGGCGGCACGGGCAGCGCGGGGGCGGGCACGGCCTCGGTCTCCTCCTCGACCTCCAGCCCGGCGAACCGCGCGCCCCGGGGCTTGCGCCGGGGGGCGGACGCGCGCTTCTTCTCCTTCGCCTCCTTCGCGGTGGCCGGGGCCCGCACGGCGGACCCGGGCCGTCGGCCGTCCTCGGCCCACTGCGGAACGTCCTTGCCCCGGGGCACTCCTGACGAGCCGTCAGCGGCGGAGGCGGAGGCGGAGGCGGAGGCGGAGGCGGAGGCGTCGCGGCTCTCCGCCGGTCCGGTGGGCCCGCCATCGGCGCGGCCCGGGTCCGGCGCGGCCAGGGGGTCGAAGACCGAGGGCTCCTCGGCGCGGAACCAGCCCTCCGGGGCCAGCGGGCGCCCTGCCGGTACGGCGCGGCCCGGGGTGGTCAGGGCCGCCAGCCGGGCGCGCAGTTCGGCGCAGCGCGCGGTCGCGCGCCCGTGATCGTCACGGATCCAGGCCAGTTCATGGGTGAGTTCCCGTGTCTGCGGCGCGTCCGGCGGCGCCGTACGGAGCAGACGCGTCAGCTCCTCGGCCCGGCCCGCCGAGTACGCCTGCTCACGCAGCATGAGCTGGAGCCGCTCCGAGAGGGCCTCCGCGCCTCCGGACAGCCGGTCGTAGGCGGCGGCCGAGGCCGCGTGCAGCCGTCGTGCCCGTACGCCCTCGCGCGCCGCCTCCTCCCGGTCACGGCCCGCCGAGAAGTCCTGGAGCAGTGAGTCCACCACGTCCCAGGGCGGGATCTCGGTCCCGTCGAAACAGGCGCGCAGGCCGTCGGGATCACGCCGGAGGAAGACCCCGTACCAGCCGTCGTCCGGGTCGAGGAGCGACGTGAGGTCCCTTAAGTACCTCGCGAACGCCCCGATCTCCGCCGGGAGTTGATGCACCGCCATCGCTGCCCCGTCCCTGCCCTGGCCTGCCGAAGGGAACCTTTCGGTCCGCAGGCATTCGACCTCAGTCGTGTTACAGGACGGCTACGGACTGTTTTCCGGTACGGTGCGTCGCCCTTCTCCCCCGGAGGTTCAGGAGGTGACGGCGATACCGATCTGGGGACGCTTGCCGCGCCGGACGATCCGGGCCGGCCAGTCGATCACCCAGAACCGCCAGGTGTACTTGCGCGAGAGCATCTTCCGGATCCGGTCCGTGGCCGCCTCGTCGAGCAGCCGCGCCGTGCCCTCCACGATCGGCGCGCCCTCGGCGATCCGGCCGCGGAGGTCACACACCGCCACGGCGACACGGCCGTTGTTGCGGATCCGCTTGACCTTCCAGGAATCCGTCCGGGTCCAGATGAACATCTCGCCGCCCTCCACCGCGTGCCAGACGGGTGTGGCGACACCCGTACCGTCCTTGCGATAGGTGGTGAGGCTGACATAGCGGCTGTGGGCTAGCTCGTCCAGGGTCGTCACGGACGGGAGACTACGCGCTCGCGGGAGGGGCCCGGTAGCCCCTTCGACCGCTCCTCGACCACTGTTCGCGCGCCCGCCGCCGGGCCGACGCGCGGAAGCGGGGCCCGGCCGGGGTCGGACGGCCCTGGCAGGGCTCGGACCGGTACCCGGGGGGGCGGACCGGTACCCCCGGGGTCAGACCGGTACGAGGACGCAGCTCGCGGCGATCTCGTCCATCGACAGGCCCAGCGCGGCCGCCAGCGCCGCCACGGTGAAGAAGGCGGGGGTCGGGGCGCGGCCCGTCTCGATCTTCCGCAGCGTCTCGGCGGAGAGTCCGGCGACCGCCGCGACCTCCACCATGCTGCGCGCACCGCGCGCCTCGCGGAGCAGACGGCCGAGCCGCTCGCCGCGCTCGCGTTCCTGGGGGGTGAGTGGGCTCCGTACCATCTCGTCATTCTAATACCGCCACGCAAGCGTGCCCCAGCCGATGGCGACCGGTATAGTTATTGGAATGGTGGAGATCAAAACCGATGCGTCCCTGGACGCCATGCGAGCCGCCGGCCGGGTCGTCGCCCAGGCGCTGACGGCCGTACGCGAGGCGGCGGCCGTGGGAGTCACGCTGCGCGCCCTCGACGAGACCGCGCGCGCCGTGCTGCGCGAGGCCGGGGCCGGCTCGCCCTTCCTCGACTATCACCCCGACTGGGCGCCCACCCCCTTCCCCGCCGTCATCTGCGCCTCCGTCAACGACGCGATCGTGCACGGCATCCCCGACGCGTACCGGCTGCACGACGGTGATCTCGTGAGCGTCGACTGCGGCGCGGTGCTCGACGGCTGGGTGGGGGACGCGGCGGTCAGCTTCACGGTCGGCCGCGCGCGCCCCGACGACCTCCGGCTGATCGGCACGGCGAACGAGGCGCTGGAGGCGGGGATCGCGGCGGCCGTCGTCGGCAACCGCATCGGTGACATCGCCCACGCGATCGGCCGTGTCTGCCGTGCGGCCGGCTACGGCATCCCGGACGGCTTCGGCGGCCACGGGGTGGGCCGCTCGATGCACGAGGATCCGGGCGTGCCCAACGAGGGGCGCCCGGGGCGCGGTCTGCCGCTGCGCCACGGCATGGTGCTGGCGATCGAGCCGATGCTCATCGGCAGCGGCACGGACCGGCACTTCACCGCGCGGGACGGCTGGACGGTCCGCACCCTGGACTCCAGCCGGGCCTCCCATGTGGAGCACACGGTCGCGATCACCGACGACGGTCCGCGGATTCTCACGGCACTCTGAGCCTCGCCCCGCGGCCGGGTGGGCACCGCCGGCGGCCGTGGAACGCTCCCGGTCGCCGTGGAGACCCACGGCGACCGGAAAGGATCCGGCTCCGGCGCGGCAGGGACTACCGGCCGCCCGCCGGGCGTACCACCATCGCGGAGCCGCCGCCCCTGCGCACCTTCTCCGCCGCGGCCAGCCAGCGGCCGTCGGGCAGCCGCTGGACGCCGGTCGCCGCGCCGATCTCCGGGTTCTGGGTGAACACATGCCCCAGCGCCTCCAGTTGGGCGCGCACCGGACTGTCCCACAGACCCGGCTCCAGCTCCGTCGCCGCGCCGTTGCGCTGGCTGGCGCGGGGCGCCGCGATCGCGTCGACCAGGGGCAGACCACGGTCGAGGTGGCCCGTCAGGGTCTGGAGCACGGTGGTGATGATGGTCGCGCCGCCCGGGGAGCCGAGCGCGAGCACCGGACGGTCGTGCCGGTCGAGCACGATGGTCGGCGAGATGGACGACCGGGGCCGCTTGCCCGGACCGGGCAGGTTCGGGTCGTGGACCGCCGGGTTCGCCGGGGCGAAGGAGAAGTCCGTCAGCTCGTTGTTGAGCAGGAAGCCACGGCCGGGCACGGTGATCCCGCTGCCGCCCGTCGACTCGATCGTCAGTGTGTACGCGACGACGTTGCCCCACTTGTCCGCCGCCGTGAGATGCGTGGTGTTCTCGCCCTCGAAGGTCGTCGGCGCGGCGGTACCGCCGGACGCGCACGGCGTGGGACGGCTCGGGTCACCGGGCGCGAGCGGGCTCTTGAGGACGGCGTCGTCCTTGATCAGGCAGGCCCGTGAGTCCGCGAAGCGCTGGGACAGCAGTCCCTTCGTCGGTACGTCCTCGAAGGCCGGGTCACCGAGCCAGCGTCCCCGGTCCGCGAACGCGATCCGGCTCGCCTCGATGAAGCGGTGCAGATACCGGGCCTGGCTCGCCCGGGAAAGGTCGGTGCCCTCAAGGATGTTGAGCGCCTCGCCGACACTCGTGCCGCCGGAGGACGACGGCGCCATGCCGTACACGTCGAGACCGCGGTAGGAGACCTTCGTCGGGGCCTGCCGCTTCGTCCGGTACGCGGCCAGGTCCCGGGTGGTCAGATCGCCGGAGCGCACGACGCGGGTCGCGTCGGGGTCGACGGGGGGCTTGCGCACCGTACGGACGATGTCGTCGGCGAGGTCACCCCGGTAGAGCGCGGCGGTGCCCCTGCGCCCCAACTCCGCGTACGTACGGGCGAGATCGGGGTTCTTGAAGACCGATCCGACCACCGGCAGCTCTCCCCCGGGCAGGAAGAGCTCGGCGGAGGCGGGGAAGTCCGCGAACCGCGCCTGGTTGGACTGGGTCTGCGAGCGGAAGGTGGCGTCGACGGTGAAGCCGTTCTTCGCCAGCCGTTCCGCGGGCTTGAGAAGCCGCCCAAGGGACCTGCTCCCCCACGCGTCGAGCGCGGTGTCCCAGGTGGCGGGGGTCCCGGGGGTGCCGACACTCCGGCCGCTGGTCATGGCGTCCGCGAACGGGATCGGCTTGCCGTCCTCCAGGAAGAGGGAGCTGTCGGCCGACCGCGGCGCGGTCTCGCGGCCGTCGACGGTGTGCACCGTACGGGACTTGGCGTCGTAGTAGACGAAGTAGCCGCCACCGCCGATGCCGGCGGAGTACGGCTCGGTGACCCCGAGGGCGGCGGCGGTGGCCACAGCCGCGTCCACGGCGTTGCCGCCCTGCCTGAGCACCTCGATCCCGGCCGCCGACGCGTCCGCGTCCACACTCGCGACCGCTCCCCCGTACCCCGCCGCCACCGGTGTTTTCACCGGTGGCCTGGGTGTGGTGGTCGCCACCGACGACGGCAGTGCCGGGGCACATCCCGAGAGCGTGGCGAGGGCGACGGCGACAACCGATACATTCCGCGCGGCGGAGCGACGCATCCGTACCTCCAGTCAAGAACAGTCCGGGCAGCCTAACTTCAGCACGGCCGTCCCGTCAGGACCGTCCGGACAATGGTCACGTCCTGCCGATACGATGCGCGCCCATGAATGACGACATACGCACCCTCGTGCTCGGCGTGGTCGCAGTGGGCGTCGGCGCCTCCCTGGGCTGGATCGCCCGGACCTCTCTCTGGCGCCGCAGGCTCCGCCGTAGGCAGGCGTTCTTCGGGCTGCCCGGAAACTCGGAGTGCCTGCTCGTCGTCAATCGCGAGGCGGGCGGCGACAGCGTGGTCCACCGGTACGACGTCTTCGCGCTGCTGGAGCTGTCCGCCCTGATCAAGGACTGCGGCGCGCACGCCGAGATCGTCCAGCACGACACCGCGCGGCAGGGCTTCGGGGAGCGTACGGAGTTCTGCCTCGGCGGTCCGGCCTCGAACCGCCGTATGGGGGCGCATCTCACCTCGCTGCTGCCCGGGGTCGGGGTGAACACCGATCCCGAGCCCAAGTCCGACCGCGGCGCGTTCCGTATCGGCTCCGAGCACTATCGCGCGGAGCCCGGAGTGGCGGAGTACGTACTGCTGGCCCGGCTCACGGCCGGCGAAGGCGGCCGGCCGGTGTTCCTCTTCTGCGGCCAGCGCGCCATCACCAGCCAGGCCGCCTCCCGCTATCTGGCCCGTCACCACGAGAAGCTGGCCCGCACATACGGGGACAGCTCGTTCTGTCTGCTGCTGAAGGTGGTCAACTCACAGGCGTACGGCCCCGATGTGGTGGAGCTGGTCGCCGATGTGACCAGGGCGGCCCGGGAGCCGGTGCCCGTCGCCCCCGCCTCCCCCTCCGCCACGGACTGAGCACCACGGCAGAGGGCGCGGCGCGGAGAGAGCGGCACTCCCGTCCCCCCGGCTCCGCGACGCGGACCCGTCCCGTGCCGGGCGACCACCCGGCCGGCGCGCAGCTGACCTTCTTCCCGTCCGAGAAGTGATCTCCGGCTGCCGCCGGACGGGCCACTGCCCCTGAACTACCGCCCGCCCGGCAGTGGCGTCCCCGGTGCGGCCGGGGCTGCGCCCGCGGCCTCCGCTCCCGGTACGCGCCGCCGACGGCCTGCGAGCCAGTGGGCGAACCACGAGAGCAGCATGCACATCCCGATGTAGATCGGCGAAATCACCATCACCACGGGGATGAACGGCAAATCGTAGTCGAGATTCGACGCGATGAGTTTTCCGGCATGGAGGAACTCCTCATAGGTGATCAAATATCCCAGGGAGGTGTCCTTGAGAGCGACCACCAACTGGCTGATGATGGTGGGCAGCATGGCGCGGACCGCCTGCGGCACCAGCACATAGGTCATGACCTGCGTCTTGCGCATACCGAGCGCGTAGGCGGCCTCCCCCTGGCCGCGCTCCACCGAGTTGACTCCGGTGCGGAACACCTCGGCGAGCACGGAGCCGTTGTAGAGCGTGAGGCCCGCCACCAGCGCGGGCAGGGCCCGCACCTGGAGCGCCACGAAGATGAAGAAGATCATCACCAGCACCGGCATGGCGCGGAAGAACTCGACGAGCGCGGTGGCCGCCCACCGTACCGGCGGGTGCGCGGAGAGCCGGCCGCAGGCGAGCACCCCGCCGAGCGCGAGCGAGAGCACCGCGGCGCAGGCGAAGGCCGTGAGGGTGTGGGCGAGTCCGCGCAGCAGCAGGTCCTGGATGCCCTGGTACGCGAAGGGGCGCCACTTGGTGGCGGTGAACTGGCCGGTGGCGAAGAGCAGATGGACCACCCAGCCGAGCAGCACGGCGATCGCGGCCGCCGACACGATGCCGTACACCCGGTGCCGTGCGCGGGTCCTCGGCCCCGGGATGTCGTAGAGCGCCGTCGACTCGGCCACCGAGGGCGCCGCGCTCATGGCACGCACGACGCTCTGCGGGGCCGACGGGCCTGTCGTGCTCACCGGCTTCACCGGACGACCCCCCAGCGCCTCTCCAGCACGTTGAAGAGCGCGCTGATGGAGAGGGTGACGATCAGATAGCCGACGGCGATCCAGACGAAGGTCCAGACGATGCTGAAGCCCTTCTCGTTGAGCGTCCTGTAGGTGCCGAGCAGTTCGGTGACGCTGAACGCCCCCGCGATCGCGGAGTTCTTGGCGAGGGCGATCAGCGTGGAGCCGATGGGCGGAATGACCGTACGGAACGCCTGCGGCAGGATCACGGCGCCGAGTGTCTGGCCGAAGGTCATCCCGAGACCGCGGGCCGCCTCGCCCTGCCCCTTGGGCACGGTGTTGATGCCCGAGCGCAGCACCTCGCAGATGAACGCGGAGGTGTAGCAGCCGAGTGCGAGGACCGCGAAGAGCTGGAACGGCAGGACGAGCCCGAAGCGCGGCAGGCCCAGCAGGACGGCGAAGAAGAGCAGGGTCAGCGGGGTGTTGCGGAGGACATTGACCCATACGGCGCCCACGGCGCGCAGGGACCCTACGGGCGACACCCGGAAGGAGGCCATCAGGAACCCCAGGGCCAGCGCGAGCAGCGACGCGTAGACCGTCAGTTCGACCGTGCCGAGGAAGCCCTCGCCGTAGAGGGAGAAGTTCTCGGTGAGTACGTCCATGGCTCCCTCAGTTCGCCGGGTAGCGGTCGACGGGGGGCGCGGGCGTGGCCTTGCGGCCGGACAGGCCGAGGGTCGCGTCGTACGCCCTCTGCCAGTCGCCGTTCTTCTCCCGCGCCACGAGGGCGTCGTCGAGCGCGAATCTCAGGGCGTTGTCGTCGCGCGGGACGCCGATGCCGTACGGCTCCTTCGAGAAGGGCCTGCCGACCACCTTCAGCGCGTCGGGCGCCTTGGCCGCGTAGCCCAGCAGGATGGTGTCGTCGGTGGTGACGGCGTCGACCTGGAAGGTCAGCAGATTGTCCACACAGACCGAGTACGTGTCGTAGGCGACGAGTTCGGCGCGCGGGTAGTCGTCCTTGATCCGCTGGTACGGGGTGGAGCCGGCGGCCGAGCAGACGCGTCTGCCGTCGAGATCCCGGGGGCCCTCGATGCCGTGCTCGTCGGTGCGCACCAGGAGGGACTGGCCGGCCATGTAGTAGGGACCGGCGAAGCCGACGAGCTTCTTGCGTTTCGCATTGATGGTGTAGCTGCCGACGTACGTGTCGATCTGCCCGTTCTGGAGGGCTGTTTCGCGGTTCGCGGAGGCGATCGTACGGAAGCGGACCTCCTTCGGGCCGAAGCCGAGGGACGCCGCCGTCATCCTGGCGATCTCGATGTCGAAGCCGGAGTAGCGGCCGGTCGCGGGGTCCCTCTCGCCCAGATACGGCTGGTCCTCCTTGGCGCCGACGACGAGGTACCCGCGTTCTCTCGCCGCTGTCCAGGTGGGGGAGGCGGGGAGGCGGAAGGAGTGGTCCACGCGGTAGCGGGGCAGTGCGCCGGGGCTCGGGCCCTTGACGGGCGGGCTGCCCGGTCTGCCGCATCCGGCGCCGGACGCGGCGGCCAGGAGCACGATCGGGGCAAGCAGGAGCGCGGTGAGGACTCGTCTCGTACGGAAGGTCATACGCTGCCCCACCCCACTCCCGGCTGTGTCGAGGTCAGCGCAAACTATCCAGCCGGACAAGGGACTTCACAGACGACACGCACATGTGGGACATAAGCCGTATTTAACGCGAGCGGCACAGGCCGGTGGTAGCGCGGGCCGACGGCGGCGGTGCCGGCGGTCAGGCCTCCGCCGCCTCCGCGTACACCTGGGACAGCTCGGGGGCTCCGGTGACCGCCCAGTCGAGACCGGCCTCGACCACCTGGATCTCCCGCCCCGACGCCAGACGCACCACCGGATGGCCCCCCGGCCAGATGTGCCAGACCGCGCCGGGGACCGTACGGACGATCACCGTGCCGAGGTACAGGCCCGCGTCATTGCCCAGCCAGGGCAGCTCCTCCGGATCGTCACGCCAGCGCGGCGGGAGCTGGTCGAGCGCCTCCAACGAGGCCGGTGAGTCGTCCAGTTGCAGACCCTCCTGCCCCGCCCGGACACGGAGCAGTTCGCACTCGGAGAGCAGCTCGGCCACGCCCTCCGGCTCACCGCGGACGGCGGCGGCCAGCGAGGTGCCGCGATCACCGCCGTGCCGCTTGCGCCAGTTGTCCAGAAAAGGAATGTTCATACCGCTCAGAGTGCCATTCCCCCGCCCGCTCCACCATGGGGCACGCTGAACGGCGGATCCCGGCGGACGGGGACCCGCCAGGAACCCGACAGGGCTGTCGCGGACGTCCCGCCCGGCTCGCGACGCCCCACGGGCGGACGGCGCTCCTCCCGAAAGAGCCGGGAGGCCCTAGATGTCCACGACGACGGGCGCGTGGTCCGAGGCGCCCTTGCCCTTGCGCTCCTCGCGGTCGACATAGCTGTCCTTGACGGCCGCCGCGAACGGCGCGTTCCCGTACACCAGATCGATGCGCATGCCCCTGTTCTTGGGGAAGCCCAGCTCGCGGTAGTCCCAGTAGGTGAAGGGACGGTCGTACTTGAGGGGACGGGGCACCACGTCCGTGAGCCCCCCCTCGCGCAGCGCGGCGAGCGCGGCACGCTCGGCCGGGGTGACATGTGTGGCGCCCTCGAAGAGCGAGATGTCCCAGACGTCCTCGTCGGCCGGTGCGACATTGAAGTCACCGAGGACGGCGAACGGGCGCGGGCCCGCCGCGTCGTCGGCGACCGCCTTGCGCAGCGCGTCGAGCCAGCGCAGCTTGTACGCGTAGTGGTCGTGGCCGACCTCGCGGCCGTTGGGCACATAGACCGACCACAGACGGACCGGGCCGCAGGTCGCCGAGATCGCGCGCGGCTCCTCCACGCCCTCGTACGCGGGACCGCCGGGCAGGCCCTGGACGATGTCCGCCAGGCCGACGCGGGAGATCAGCGCGACGCCGTTCCACCGTCCGTTCGCGTTGACCGCGGACTCGTAGCCCAGCTCGCGGAGCTGGTCGGCGGGGAACTGCTCGGCGGTGCACTTGGTCTCCTGGACGCACAGCACATCCGTGCCGCTGCTCTCCAGCCAGGCCAGCAGCCGGGGCAGCCGAGCGGTGATCGAATTGACGTTCCAGGTCGCGATGCGCATGCCGACAGCCTATCGGCGGGGTCCGACAACCGGCGTCCCCCCAGGTCGGGGGGCGGGAGCCGGGCCGCTTACCGCCCCCGGTCGGTCACACCTCGGCGGAGTCGCCCGCGGCGAGCCTCGTGTGCTCGGCGCCGCCCAGCTCGGCGAGGGTGTCGTAGAGCGGCCTGGCCAGCTCGGCCAGCAGGGCGTCGTGGATGTCGAGCGTACGCCGCGGCTTGACCTCCCGTACGTAGTCGATCACCTCGGAGATCTTGTTCCAGGGCGCCTGCACGGGCAGCATCAGCGTCTCGACGGGCTCGTCCGGAACCGTCAGCGCGTCGCCGGGATGGAAGAGCGAGCCGTCCACGAGAAAGCCGACATTGGTGATCCGGGGAATGTCCGGATGGATCACGGCGTGCAGCTCACCGTGCACCCGCACATCGAAACCGGCCGCGGTGAAGGCGTCGCCGTGGCCGATGGTGCGGACCCGGCCGGGGAAGGCCGCCGAGACCTGCTCGGCGACGCTGCGCAGTGTCCACAGCTCGGCCGCCGGATTGGCCTCCAGGCCCGCGCGCAGCCGGCCCTCGTGGAAGTGGTCGGCATGCTCGTGCGTGACGAGGATGGCGTCCGCGCCCTCGGTGGCGTCCTCCTCGGTGTAGACGCCCGGATCGATGACCAGCGTGCGTCCGTCCTTCTCCAGCCGGACGCAGGAGTGCCTCTTCTTGATGAGCCTCACCGGTGACCGCCTCTTCTCTCGCGTCGCTCGCGTGGTCGGGTCCCGCGTGATCGGACCCCTCAAGCCCATCCTGCTACGCCTCGGGCGTCGTCTCCTCCTGGATCACGGTCCGCGCCACCCGGAACGCCGTGTTCGCCGCCGGAACGCCGCAGTAGACGGCCGAGTGGAGCAGCACCTCCTTGATCTCGGCCGGGGTGAGACCGTTGCGGAGCGCGGCCCGGGTGTGGAAGGCCAGCTCCTCCAGGTGTCCGCCCGCGACCAGCGCGGTCAGCGTGACCGCGCTGCGGGTGCGGCGGTCCAGTCCGTCCCTGGTCCACACCTCGCCCCAGGCGTAGCGGGTGACGAGCTCCTGGAAGTCGCCCGCGAAGTCGTCGGCGCCGGCCATCGCGCGGTCCACATGGGCGTCCCCGAGGACCTCCCTGCGCACCCGCATGCCCGCCTCGTACGGGTCGGGGCGCCCGGCGGACACGGCTTCCGGCTGCTCGGCGGGGGCGATCTCGGCGACCGGTCCCGCCGGCGCGGAGACCACGGGCTGGAGCAGCCGTTCGGGCAGCACGGTCAGACCGGTGGCGGTGTCGGACGGGTTGTACCAGGCCGTGGAGAAGTGGTGGACGAGCAGATCCGTGACGGCGGCGGGCTGCTCGACCGGCGCGAGATGGGAGGCGCCGGGCACCAGCGCGAGCCGGGCGTCCGGGATCCCCGCGACCAGGGTGCGGGCCTCGGCGGGTCCTGTCACCTTGTCCTCGGCGCCCACCAGGACCAGCGTCGGCACCGTGATACGGCCCAGCTCCGCGCGGATGTCGAAGGCGGCGAGCGCCTCACAGGCGGCTATGTAACAGCCGGGATCGGTGGTGCGGACCATCTGGACGGCCCATTCCACGATGGCGGGCTGGGCGGCGGCGAAGTGCGCGGTGAACCAGCGCTCGGGCGCGGTGCGGGCCATGGGGTCCAGACCGTTGGCCCGTACGATCACCCCGCGCTGGCGGAACTCGTCGGCCGTACCGAACCGGGGCGACGCGGCCACCACGGCGAGCGAGGCGATCCGGTCGGGGCGGCGCAGCGCCAGTTCGGCCCCGATGGCGCCGGCGATGGAGCAGCCCACATATCCGAAGCGCTGCACCCCGAGCCCGTCGAGCGTGGCCAGCAGCCGTTCCGCCAGTTCGGGAACGCTGCTCGCGGGGTGCGCGGGGGCGCCGCCGTGGCCGGGCAGGTCGAAGCGGATCACCCGCCACTGGCGCGCCAGTTCGGGGACCTGCCGGTCCCACATGTGCCAGGTGGTGCCCAGTGAGGGACCCAGGATCAGGACTGGGGCGTCTTCTCGCCCGTCGACGCGGTACTGGAGGGTCTTCGGTGGTGTCTCGCTCACCCGGCCGACCCTCTCATGTACCACGAAATCTCACATCGCCGGGGCCAGCCTGACGGCTCCCGTCCCTCGTACCACGACAGGTCCGGCACCGCCGGAACCCGCGAGGGTCCGGGTAGGTGTGCTCCGGCGGGTACCCGTGACCGTGCCGCCCGTGGGTCCTCCGGACGCGCGCCTTCTCCCGGTTTCCGCGCCCGGGAGTTTCCTCCTTGGTCACAGCCTTCACGCCATACGGCTGGGGACACGGGCCGGTCCTCCCGGCGCTTCGTGGTCCTGACGTCGGTGCGCGACGTATGCGAAGCGGCTCACGCCGGGGTCGGCTCGTGTCGAGGTCGAGTCGTGTCGGGGTCGGCTCGCGTCGAGGTCGGCTCGCGTCGAGGTCGATTCGTTTTCCTGACTCAATCTGCTAGCGTTCCTGCCACCGGTGACCCCCGTAACCGAATCAACCGAGGCAGGCGATGTCGGGCTCCGCCCGGCCGGGTCAGGCAGGAGCCTGGAATGACAACGCTGCACGACTTCGCGGAACTCGCCCGCTCACAGCAGGGCCTTGCCGTGGTGTCGACCTCGCGCGCCGACCGGAGCGTCCAGTCCTCGGTGGTCAATCTCGCGGTCATGAGCCATCCGACCGCGGGTGCGGACGTCGTGGCGTTCGTGACGTACGGCAAGGTCAAGCTCGCCAACCTCAGGGCGCGTCCCCTGCTCGCCGCGTCCGTGCGCTCCGGGTGGAACTGGGCCACGGTGGAGGGAACGGCCGAGATCATCGGACCCGACGACCCGCATCCGGCGTTCGACACGGACAGCACGCGCCTGCTCCTGCGGGAGATCTTCACCGCGGCGGGCGGCACCCACGAGGACTGGGACGAATACGACAGGGTCATGGCCACCGACCGTCGCGCGGCTGTTCTGGTACGGCCCGAACGGATCTACGGAATCATCTGATCACGATCGACGGGATCACCGTCAGCCCACCGCGGGCGCGGGAGTGACATGCCGCTCACCCCACACACGCAACGCGATCAGAACAGGCGCGAGGTCCCGGCCGGCCGCGGTGAGCACATACTCGTCCCGCGGCGGGCGGTCGCAGTACCGCCGGCGTTCGATGACCCCCGCCTCTTCGAGCTTGCGCAGCCGCAGCGCGAGAGTCTCCCGCGGCGCACCGGTGTTGACCTGGATGTCCTTGAACCGGTGGACACCGAAACCCAGCTCCCGAAGAACGAGCAGGCTCCAGCGCTCCCCGACGACGTCGAGCGCGTCAGCGATGGAACAGACCCGGGGAGCCCCGAGATTGGTCGATTCGCATTTCTGACTCACGGTGTTATCGTAACCCGCATAGTGAGTTCGAAAAGCGAACTCACTGGCGCGATCGCGCCTCGCGTGACCCTTCAGCCGACAGGGAGCAGCGAAACCATGTCCTCCATCCTGATCACCGGCGCCTCCAGGGGCATCGGTCGAGCCACCGCCGTCGAACTGGCCAAGCGCGGCCACCGCGTGATCGCCACCGCACGCGATCCGCGCACCCTGGACGGCCTCGACGTCGACCTGCGGCTGCGCCTGGACGTGACCGATCAGGCCGACGTCGACGCCGCGATCGCACAGGCCGGCGAGATCGATACGTTCATCTCGAACGCCGGCGCCATCTTCGCCGCGACGGTCGAGGCCAGCCCGACCGCCGAGATCGAACGCCTCTACGCCCAGAACACCGTCGGGGCGATCCGCGTCGCCCAGGCCGTCCTCCCGCAGCTGCGCCGACGCCGCGAGGGCCGGCTGCTGTTCGTCTCCAGCATCGCCGGGCGGACCGTACTGCCGGGCAACGCCGCCTACAGCGCCTCGAAATGGGCTCTTGAGGCCTTCGCGGAGACTCTGGCCGTCGAGCTCGCCGGTTTCGGCGTCGACGTCACTCTCGCCGAGCCCGGCCCGGTCAGCTCCGGCGCTCTGGACGGCATGCTCTCCTACAGCCTGCCCGACGACCCGTACGCGGCCCTGTTCGCCGGGGGTGGGATCCCCGCCGAGATGATGAGCAGCCCCGAGCAGGTCGCCGCGGCCCTGGCGGATCTCGTGGAGCAGCCCACCGTTCCGCTGCGGGTACCGATCGGACCCGTGGCCGCGCACGTCCTCGCCGCCCGCGACACCGCCCCCTACGACCAGCCCTTCCTGCCCTCCTGACCGTGCCGGCCTCCCCCCGGACCGCTCTGCGTGCCGGGTGCCTCGACCGGCGGGTTCCGGTGAGCCGCGGGCCGGTGCCCGATGCCGCTGTGGCGGGTCAGCGGACCTGGTAGCGGGTGAGCATGCCTTCGTCCATGTGGTCGTCGACATGGCAGTGGTAGAGCCAGATACCGCGGTTGTCGGGGAGCATGTCCGCGGTGACCATGGTCGCGGGCAGCAGGTTGATGACATCGGTGCGCTGTGCGGCTACCTCGACGGTGTTGCCGTGCCAGTGCGGTGTGTGCTGGTCCTGCTCGCTGCCCATGGCGAAGGCGTACCAGCGCACCCGCTCGCCCTTGGCCATGGTCATGGCGGTGTGGGTGTTGTCGGTGCCTGAGGGCCCGTTGCCCCACAGGAAGCCGTTGATGGAGGACTTCGTGTTGCTGTCCTGGAAGTCCGCGTCGCCGAGGTCGAGACGCTGTCCGGGGGCGAACCGGGCGAGGTTGCGCCGGAGGTAGGGGCTGTCGTTCTCGTTGAACAGCGTGAAGAACGTGAAGAACTCGCGGTCCACGTCGGCCGGTCCGCCGTCCTCCCTGGCCGCCCCCCGCCGGGTGATCACCAGCGGGCCGACCAGACCGGCCTGGGTACCGGGGACACCCATGTCCACGGCGTGGTCGTGGTAGAGCCAGACCAGGGAGGAGGGGTCGTCGGGGCCGGGACCGGCCCGCTCGGGCACCTGCCAGGTATAGGTGTAGGTCGCGCCGGGAGCGATGGCGTCGTCGGCCTTGTCCGCCCCGGAGGTGCCGTCATCGCCCGGAGTGCCCTCGTTGGCCTTGGTGTAGAAGACACCGTGCGGGTGCACCGACACCGGGAAGATGGCGTTGTTCTTGAACACCACCCGGATGGTGTCCCCGACCTCGGCCCGGATCACCGGTCCGAGAATGCCCAGATGCGCCTCGTGCGCCGGCCGCGCGGCCAGGGTCGTGAAGGAGTCGTCGGTGTACCGGCGGTACTGCGCCTTCTCGTACCGGGGGCCGAGCCGGCCACGACCGGCGCGCGTCCACTTCTGTTCCTGGGCGCTGAACGCGGCCCCGGAGATGAGGTTCCGGCCCTGCGGCACATAGTTCCAGGTGACCGTGTCCGCCGCGACATAGTACGTACGCACACGATCGCGCGGGACGGGAGCGAGAGCACCCTTCGAGCTCGCACAGCCCGCCGCGGCCGGTGTCACCGCCAGCGCCGCGCCCCAGGTCAGCACACGCCGCCTCGTCGTCGCGTCTCCCACCGGGCCTGTCACCACGTCAACGACCCTTCCACGGGGACCGCCACCACCGGCAACGGTCCGTAGCCGCAGGTGACTTCGCCTGCCCCGACGGTCACCTGCGACGATCGTAAGCGGGCGCGCGGCGGACCGCCTCCGCTCCGCGTCGAGGCGTTCGCCGGGCAGGGCCGCCGGGATGCCCGGCGGGTACGGCGTCAGCGTTTCGGCACTGATCCGGCCCGCCGCCTCCGTCCACGGCACCTGCTCGGTGGGGCCGAAGGCCGGGCGGTTACGGAGGCGATCGGCTGCGAGCCTCGAATGGCGCCGTGTCGGACGCGGTTCGTCGGGTACCCGACGAACCGTCGCTTCTCCAGCGGCGAGTGAGAGGAAAGGAGTGGCCATGTCGACCATCGAGGAGTCCGTCGAGGTCGCCGTACCCGTGAGCACGGCGTACAACCAGTGGACGCAGTTCGAGGAGTTCCCGCGGTTCATGGACGGGGTCGAGCGGATCGAACAGCGCACCCCCACCCTGACGCACTGGATCACGAAGGTGGACGGGGTGAGCCGGGAGTTCGACGCGAAGATCACCGAGCAGAGCCCCGACGAGCGGGTGGCGTGGACCACCGTCGAGGGGGAGGTCCGCCAGGCCGGCGTCGTCACCTTCCACCGTCTGGACGACACCCGTACGAAGGTCATGCTCCAGCTCGAACACGACCCGCAGGGCATCGCCGACACCGTCGGCGACAAGCTCGGCTTCGTCCGCCGTCAGGCCAAGGGGGACCTGAAGAACTTCAAGGAGTTCATCGAGTCCCGCGGCGCCGAGACCGGTGCCTGGCGCGGCCGGGCCTGACCCGCACGGCTCGCGCGTGCGGGCCCGGCGCCTCCGCGCCGCCCCCGCGCCGAAGAGCAGAGGATCCCCGGCGGCGTGATCGTGAGGATCACGTCGCCCGGGATCCCTGGGGATCACGTCGTCCGGGATCCGCGGCTCGGACCCGCGCCTGTATGTGGTGTTCGGCCCCTCCCCCGACCCGTCCCGGACCAGGCGTTACCGCTCCGGGCGCCCTCCCTGTCCGACGAGCCGGCCGGCGCGGGTCCGAGGGCACGTCAGGGACCGGAAGGCGGGCCCGAGGAGGGCGTGCGGGGTCAGGGGGTGGTGGTGGAGACCACGAACACCCGGGGAAAGCCCGGCTCCGTCAGATCCACGACCACGTCCTGGCTGGGTCTGGGGGCCTTCTGCCGGTGGCTGGTGCCCGCCCAGTCGTGCCCGGGGAGGCCGAAGTTCCAGCCGACGGTCGCCAGGTCGCGCGCCCCGATCGTGATGTCGCCGTCCTTCAGCGCGGATCTGCTGGTCCCCATGTCGGTCAGGAACCTGTCGAGCTGGGTGGAGTCGACGTCGAACTGCACGTACAGCCGGCTGGTCTTCCAGTTGCTCGTCTCGAAGTACCGCACGCGCGTGGCCCCGCTGGGAATGGGCACCTCGAAGATCCGCCGCTTCATCTTGGACGGGCGCAGATGCTGGAGCCCGGTGGCGGAGGACTCGGCCTCCTTGTCCCGGCCGCTCTCCCGGCTCTGCCCGGCGGAGATCACCAGATAGCCGGCCGGGATGCCGATGAGCAGCACGATCACGACGGCCGTCAGCCACCGGCGGCGGTTGCGGTGGCGCCGGTCCTCCGGCGGCTTCCCGGTCTCGTCCGTGGCCGGCAACGGTCGTGACAGCGTCATGACGGTGGTTCCTGGCTCGTACGGGAGGTGCGGATGGCCTGGGCATAGCGCTCGTACCGCTCATGGCGCTCGACCCGGCGGCGATTGGCGCGGCGGAAGCGTCGGGCCACCAGCCGGGAGAGATCGGCGGCCCCGACCATGCCCGCCTCGGGGCCGAGCTGGGCCTTGACGATCCTGGCCTCGGGGCGGTAGCCGCGGCCGGTGAGATGGCGGCGGAAGGCGTCACGGGCCGGACCGATCAGCAGATCGTCGGCGGCGCTGACCCCGCCGCCGATGACGAAGCAGGAGGGGTCGAGCGCGGCGGCCAGATTGGCGATGCCGACGCCGAGCCACTGGCCGATGTCCTGGAACAGCTCGACGCACATGGCGTCGCCCTCGCGGGCCAGCTCGGTGATCAGCGGTCCGGTGATCTCGTGGACGTTGCCCTTGACCCGGTCGATGATGCTGTACGCGACCGGGGAGTCGGCGGCGGCCAGCTCCCTGGCCTCCCGTACGAGCGCGTTGCCCGAGCTGTACTGCTCCCAGCAGCCGCGGTTGCCGCACGGGCAGCGGTGGCCGCCGGGCACGACCTGCATATGGCCGAACTCCCCGGCGACCCCGAACTTGCCGCGCTTGACGCGGCCGTCCTCCAGGATGGCGCCGCCGATACCGGTACCGAGCGTGATCATGACGAGATGGTCCTCGCCGCGCCCCGCGCCGAAGCGCCACTCCGCCCAGGCGGCGGTGTTGGCGTCGTTGTCGACCATCACGGGGACGGCGAGCCGGGCGGAGAGCGCGTCCCTGAGGGGTTCGTCGCGCCAGGCGAGATGCGGGGCGAACAGCACCTTCGAGCGGTCGGCGTCGACCCAGCCGGCCGCGCCGATCCCGACGGCGTGCACATCGTGGCGGTCGGACAGGTCGAGGACCAGCTCCACGATGGTGTCCTCGACGACCCGGGGGCTCTTGGACTTGTCTGGGGTCTCGGTGCGGACCTTCTCCAGGATGTTGCCGTCGGGGTCGACGACCCCGGCCATCACCTTCGTCCCGCCGATGTCGATACCGACGGTCGGGACCCTGGGCGCGGTGAGCAGCGAACGGCGCTCACGGGTGCCGGCGGTCCGCAGGACCGTGGCGCGGGCGGAGCCGCGGTGGGACGCGAAGTCGCGGTAGGTGCTCATCGGCCGGACTCCCTCGTACGCGTCGGCTCAGGCCTGCCGTGCCGGGTGAGACGGCCAGGCCGCGGTTCGGGTGCTCGCACGAGTCGTGTCGTCCCTGGGATCGGGGGCCGGCGGCCCGGGTGGGCAGCGGCGGCGGACGGTGTCCGCCCTGGCAGATTGTGCCATCCGGGGCGGGTGGGGGCGGGTGAGGTGGCCCGTGCGGCCCGGCGGGGGCGGCACGGGGCAGCACGTCGGTACGGCGGCCGGTACGGACCGGGGTGGCCCGTCACCGGGGCCGAGGGGGGAGACCGGCCGGCCGGCTGCCCTTCGCGGGACCGGGCGCGGACGCGCGAAGGGCCGCCGGACCGGACCGGCGAAGGACCGGAACGGACCGTCGCCGGACCAGGACCGGACCGGCTCCTGAGCGGCTTCGGGGTGGGGCCGGAGGGCGGTCAGGGGGTGTCGCCGGTGGCGCGCTCCAGTTCATGGCTCAGCTCCTCCAGCTCGGAACCGCCCGCCATCTCCCGCGTCAGCTCGTCGAGAGTGATCGAGTCCTTGGTATGGCTTCCCGACATGACTCCGCGCTTGAGCATGATGAACCGGTCTCCCACCAGAAAGGCGTGGTGCGGGTTGTGCGTGATGAGCACCACCCCGAGTCCGGCGTCACGTGCGGCAGCCACATATTTGAGCACCACACCCGACTGCTTCACGCCCAGCGCCGCGGTCGGCTCGTCCAGGACCAAGACCTTCGCGCCGAAGTGGACGGCGCGGGCGATGGCGACACACTGGCGCTCACCGCCGGACAGGGTGCCGATCGGCTGGTCGACATCGCGCAGATCGATGCCCATCCGCAGCAGCGCGGCCCGGGTCGTCTCGCGCATCAGCCCGACATCGAGCCGTTTGAAGGGTCCGCTGCCCCTGGTGGGCTCGGAACCGAGGAAGAAGTTCCGCCAGACCGGCATCAGCGGGACGACGGCGAGGTCCTGGTAGACCGTGGCGATACCCCGGTCCAGGGCCTCGCGCGGGGAGTTCAGCACGGTCTTCTCCCCGTCGATCAGGAAGTCGCCCGCGTCGTGCCGGTGCAGCCCGGCGATGATCTTGATCAGGGTGGACTTCCCCGCGCCGTTGTCGCCGAGCACACAGCTGATCCCGCCCGCGCGCACCTCCAGCGAGACGCCTTCCAGGGCCCGGATATTGCCGTAGTACTTACTGACGTTGACCAGCTCGACCAGTGCGCCGTCCGCCGTCATCGTGTCGCCTCCGCACGCTTGCGCACCCACGCGTTGAGCAGGGTGGCCAGAAGGAGCATCGCTCCGAGGAAGAACTTGAACCAGTCCGGGTTCCACTCCGCGTAGACGATGCCCTTGCTGGTCATGCCGAAGATGAACGCGCCGACCGCGGAACCGACCGCCGAGCCGTAGCCACCGGTGATCAGACAGCCGCCGATGACGGCCGCGATGATGTAGATCAGCTCGTTGCCGACGCCCTCGCCGGACTGGACGACGTCGAACGAGAACAGCAGATGCTGTCCGGAGACCCAGGCGCAGAAGGCCACGCCCATGTACAGCCCGATCCTGGTCCTGGCGACCGGTACGCCGACGGCGCGGGCGGCCTCGGCGTTGCCGCCGACCGCGAAGATCCAGTTGCCGAAGCGGGTCCGCAGCAGGATCCAGGTCGCCACCGCCACCAGCGCGGCCCACCACAGGATGGTGACCTTGAGATCGACATCGCCGAGGGTGAGCTGGGAGGCGAAGAGCTTCCTGGCGGAGGGGAAGCCCTCCATGTCGCCGATGGTCTTGGTCGAGACCGTGCCGCTGATCAGCTTGGTCAGTCCGAGATTGAGGCCGGTGAGCATCAGGAAGGTGCCCAGCGTGATGATGAAGCTCGGCAGCTTCGTCCGGGTGAGCATCACCCCGTTGAACGCCCCGAGGGCCAGCGTGACCAGCAGCGACACCCCGACGCCCACCCAGACGTTCGCCGTCATCTGATAGCTGAACATCGAGGAGACCAGCGCGGAGCTGGTGACCATCACACCCGCGGAGAGGTCGAACTCACCGCCGATCATCAGCAGCGCCACCGGAACCGCCATGATCCCGATCGTGGAGGCCGCGTAGAGGACGGTGCCGAGGCTGGACGCCTGGAGGAAGGAGTCCGCGACGACCGAGAAGAAGAGGAAGACGGCGATCGCGCCGACGACCGCGCCCAGCTCGGGCCGGCCGAGCAGCGTACGCAGCGGCGAGACACGGAGCAGACGCTCGTCGCCGCCCCCGGTCCCGCGCGGGCCGTCCGGCCGGTCGTTCACGGGCGGTGCGGTCGCGGTCATCGGGTGCCCCGCTTCGTGTACGCGGCCAGCGCCCCGGCGTCCTTCTCCGTGATGATCTGCGGTCCGGTCAGGACCGGGAGGCCGCCGCCGAGCACATCGGCGTTGTAGCGGTAGAGCCAGAGCAGGTCCACGGCCTCGTACCCCTGGAGGTACGGCTGCTGGTCGACGGCGAAGCCGAGTGTTCCGGCCGTGAGCGCGGAGGCGACCTTGGCGTTCAGGTCGAAGGTGTCGATCTCCGCCTCGCTGTTCGCGGTCTCCTTCGCCTTGACGGCGGCGTCCGCGAAGGGGGCGCCGAGGGTGACCACGGCGTCGATGCTCCGGTCGCTCTGGAGCTTCGCCTCGATGGACGCCTGGACGTCCGGCATGTTCGTACCGTCGACATAGAGGTTCTGGAGCTGACCGCCGAAGGTCTTCTTGGCTCCCGCGCACCGCTGCTCATGGCCGACGTTGCCCTGTTCGTGGATGACGCAGAGCGCCTTCTTCCTGTCGCGCCGGTCGAGTTCGTCGCCGACGGCCTCGCCGGCTATGGACTCGTCCTGGCCGATATGGCTGAGCGCGCCGAACTGCTTGGACTGCTCGGCCCCGGAGTTCACGGTGATCACCGGGATACCGGCCTTGACGGCCTTGGCGACGACGTCCTTCATGGCGTCGGGCTTGGCGAGGGTGACGACCAGCCCGTCGACCTTCTTGTCGATGTAGGACTGGACGAGCTGGGCCTGCTGCTGGCCCTCGTCGCTGTGCGCGTAGAGGAAGTCGATGTTGTCCTTGACGGCCGCCTGCTTGGCGCCGCTCTGGACGATGTCCCAGAAGGTGTCGCCGTCACCGGAGTGGGTGACCATCGCGACGGTCCACTTCGGGGTGTCCACCGCGGCCCGTCCCTGGGCCGCGGCCCGCTGGGCCCGTTCCTCGGCGCGCTTGCCGCCCGTGCTGCTGCATCCGGCGAGGGCCGAGACCCCGAGCACTGCCGCCACCACCGCGCTCAGCGCGCGTACCCCTGTCCGAACCGTTGCCACGACGCCGTGCCCTTCTTGCTGAAGTCCTCGGTACGGCCGGGAAGCGTACGGATCCGGCCCGGCCGTACCGAGTATCGGTCATGTCCGTTCGCCGGGTGGTCATCGGGTGGCCCCCCGGTCGTCCCACCGGGTACCACACGGGTGCACCGCTCCCGGCCGCCGTTGCGGCTGGGGGGAAGTTCTAGCCCCGTCGCGCGGCCCCGTCAAGGGTTTGTCCGTACATCCTTACGAAGAGACAGGGGCGGAGGGACCGTCGGCGGAGGGGTCTACGACCGTACGAGGAGCTGGAACTCGAAGGCGTACCGGGACGCCCGGTAGATGTGCGAGCCGAACTCCACGGCCCGTCCGGTGTCGTCGAACGTGGTGCGTTCCATCGTGAGCAGCGGGGCACCCGTGGGCTCGGCCAGCAGCCCGCCCTCCTCGGCCGTGGCCGCCCGTGCCCCGACCGTCTGCCGGGCGCTGTGCAGGGTGATCCCGGCGGAACGCATCATCCGGTAGAGCCCGGTGGCTTCGAGACGCCCGGTGTCGCACTCGATGAGACCGAACGGAAGATGGTTGCGCAGACACGCCATCGGTTCGTCGTGCGCGTACCGCAGCCGCTCGACGACCTGGACGTCCGCGCCCTCCGCGACCCCCAGCGCGGCGGCGACCGCGGCGGTGGCCGGCTCGACCGTGTTGCGCAGCACCCGGGTGGCCGGGCGCTGGCCCGCCGCCTCCAGATCGTCGTAGAGACTGCTCAGTTCCAGCGGGCGCTTGACCTGGCTGTGCACGACCTGGGTGCCGACGCCCCTGCGGCGCACCAGCAGGCCCTTGTCGACCAGGGACTGGATGGCCTGGCGCACGGTGGGACGGGAGAGCCCGAGCCGTCCGGCGAGTTCGATCTCGTTGCCCAGCAGACTGCCGGGGGCCAGTCTGCCCCGCTCGATCGCCACCTCCAACTGCTGCGCGAGCTGGTAGTAGAGCGGGACGGGGCTGGTGCGGTCGACGCTGAGCTGGAGCGGCAGATCCCGCTCCGTCCCCGGTCCGGGCGGTTCCTGTCCCGCTTGGGCTGATCTCGGCTGATGGGGCACGGCCCGAGCGTAGTCGCACCGATTGTTGACGGGAAGCCGTGAAGTTCGATTGTCAGGACAAATGCTTGACATGGCGAGCGGCGTACGGCCACCTTGGGGCCATGCGCATCGGACTCATCGGCACGGGCCGTATCGGCACTTTTCACGCGGACGTGCTCAGCCGCCATCGCGAGGTCGGCTCCCTGGTCGTCGCGGACACCGACTCGGCACGGGTGGCCCAGGTCGCCGACCGTACGGGATCGACCGCCGCCCCCTCCGTCGACGAGATCTTCAGCTGGGGCGTGGACGCCGTGGTGATCGCCTCGGCCACCTCGTCCCACGCCGATCTGATCAGCCGCGCGGCCCGCGCCGGGCTGCCCGCCTTCTGCGAGAAGCCGATCGCCCTCGATCTGGCCGGCACGCTCGGTGCGCTGCGCGAGGTGGAGGCGGCGGGCACGGCGCTCCAGCTCGGTTTCATGCGCCGCTTCGACGCGGGCTACACCGCGGCGCGCGAGCTCGTGCGGTCGGGCCGGCTCGGCCGGCTGCACACCGTACGGGCGATCACCTCCGACCCCGCGCCGCCGCCCGCCGCGTATCTGCCGCTCTCCGGCGGTCTGTACCGCGACTGTCTGGTGCATGACTTCGACATCCTGCGCTGGGTCACCGGACGCGAGGTGGTGGAGGTGTACGCGACCGGTTCGGACGCCGGCCCCGGGATGTTCCGGGAGGCGGGGGACATCGACACCGCGGCGGCGGTGCTCACCCTGGACGACGGGACGCTCGCCACCGCGACAGCCACCCGGTGCAACGGCGCGGGCTATGACGTGCGGATGGAACTGGCCGGTGAGCACGACCAGTTCGCCGTCGGCCTGGACGACCGTACGCCGATCACCTCGACCGAGCCCAAGGGCCCGCCGCCCTGCGACAACCCGTGGCCGGGCTTTCTGGAGCGGTTCGCCCCGGCGTACGAGGCGGAGCTGGACGCCTTCCTCAAGGTGGTCAACGGCGAGCTGGAGAATCCCTGCGACGGCAGGGAGGCGCTCCACGCGCTGCGGATCGCGGAGGCGTGCGAGCTGTCCCGGCGGGAGCACCGGCCGGTCGCGCTGGCGGAGATCCCCGCCGGCTGAGCGGGGATCACGGCAGACCGCACACGCCACGGGCGCCCGCACCACACCACGGGCGCCCGGCGCCGCGCCGGGGCTACCAGCGCACCGGCAGCTCACGCACCCCGCGGATCAGCATCCCCGGCAGCCAGTCGTACGAGCCGGCCTCCGGGTCGAGTGCCAGTCCGGGGCAGCGCTCCAGCAGCGCGCGCAGGGCGGTCCCGCCCTCCAGCCGGGCGAGCGGGGCGCCGATGCAGAAGTGGATGCCGTGCCCGAAGGCGAGATGCGCCGGGCCACGGCCGGGGGTCGCCGAGCGCCGGATGTCGAAGGTGTCCGGATCCGGGAAACGGGCCGGGTCCCGGTCCGCCGAGGCCAGGGAGATCAGCACCGCCTGCCGGGCGGGGATCTCCGTACCGCCGTACGAGACCGGCTCCCTGGTGAACCGGATGGTGCTGGTCTCCACCGGTCCCTCGTACCGCAGCGTCTCCTCGACCGCCCCGTCGAGCAGCGAGAGGTCGGCGCGCAGCGCGGCAAGCTGGCCGGGATGGCTGAGCAGGGAGCGGGCCGCGTTGGCGATCAGGTTGACGGTCGTCTCGTGCCCGGCGATCAGCAGCACATAGGCCCAGGCGCGCAGCTCGGCCGGGGACAGCCGGTCGCCGTCCTCCGCGCTGGTGCGCAGCAGCCTGGAGAGCAGGTCGTCGGCGGGGCCCGAGCAGCGCTTGTCCTCGATGAGTTCGTCGAGATACGCGCAGAGGGCGATGGTGTTGTCGCGCGCGCCGGTGGGGGTGGTCGGCGCCACGATCTCGTTGGTCCAGGCGCGGAAAGTGTCACGGTCCGCGTGCGGCACCCCGAGCAGTTCGCTGATGACGATGATGGGCAGCGGGAAGGCCAGGGCCTCGACGAGATCGGCGTGCCCGGCCGGGACCATGGCGTCGAGCAGTTCGTCGGTGATCCGCTGGACGCGCGGGCGCAGCGCGTCCACCCGGCGCGGGGTGAACTCGGGGGCGACCAGCTTCCGCAGCCGGGTGTGGTCCGGCGGGTCGAGGGTCAGTACATGCGGACCCATGATCGCCTCGTCGCCCGGCTCGTACCCCATGGTGGCGGGCGCCTTGGACAGCCGGGCATCGGCGAGGGCCGCGCGGCCCTCCTCGTATCCGACGACCAGCCAGAAGCGGTTGCCGGCCGGGCCCACCACCTCGTGAACGGGACCGGCCTCCCGCAGTTTCGCGTAGTACGGATAGGGATTGACGTTGAAGTCCGGGCCGTATTCCGCCAGTTCGATGACCGCCATTGGATCAGCGTACGTGGCCGCCCGCCGCCTCACCATCGTCGATGGCCGGATCCGCGCCCCGCGCCGACCGGACAATCCGAACAGCGTGTCCTGGCCGTTCCGCCCGAAGCCGGGCGGGAGGTGTCAGCCGGAGCCGTGTTCCCGGTGGCGGGCCGCGAGACGGCGCGCGCCCTCCTCGGTGAGGGAGCCGAAGAGCCGCAGCCGGGAGATTCCGCCGTCGGGATAGATGTCGATCCGTACCCGGGTCGCCACCACGGGCGCCGGCAGGACGAAGCGGTGGCCGGTGTCGGGCTGGAGCCGGGTCCTGGGCAGGATCTCGGTCCAGTCACCGGCCCCGCCGTCGCGCACGGACAGCGCCGCCCAGCCGGCCGCGTTGCCCTTCAGATACGCCGTGTCGATCTCGACCGCGCGGATCTCGGCCTGCTCCACCAGCCGGTAGCGGATCCAGTCGTTGCCCCGGTCCCGGCGCCGCCGGGTCTCCCAGCCGTCGTCCATCCGGCGGGAGCGGCCCGGCCGGATGGTGTTCGTGGGGGGCGAGTAGAAGCGGTCGGAGGCGTCCTCGACCCGGCCGCCGTTCTCCAGCGCGACCAGGTCGAACGTACCGAGGACACCGAGCCAGACCGGATCGGGCGCGACCTCGCCGTACACCCGCAGCCGGGCGATCCCCCCGTCGGGGTGCTGGTTGACCCGCAGATGGGTGAAGCGCCGCTCGGCGTCGACCGTGAAGCCGTTGGCGGCGTGGCCGCCGATGGGCGTACGGGGCACCAGCGCCGTCCACGTCACCCCGTCGGCGAGCAGGTCCCCGGGCGACGGGGCGCCCGGCAGTGCGGTGCCCTCGACGGAGACCGCCTTGGGGTAGTTGCCCCGGAAGTGCGCGGTGTCGACGACGATCCCCCGGACGATCCCGGGGGCGCCGAGCCTGACCAGCGCCCAGTCGTGGTCCTCGTCGGCGGGATGGGGCCGGTCCGCGCCCGCGCCGCGTCTGCGCCGGGTCTCCCAGCCGTCCATGATCTTTCCCTTGTGGCCGAAGCGCTCCGGTTCGAACTCCGCGGGCCCCGGCGTCAGCAGATTCTCGCGCTCGGCGAAGAACTCGTCGTTGGCGGCGACGACCCCCGCGCCGAGGCGCCGGTCGGCGAGATCGACGAGGTGGGCGAAGGGGAACTCGGCGGTGCGGTAGTCGGCGTACGGATCACCGCCGCCGTACGGCAGGGCGTCACCGGTGAAGGAGGGCGGGCCGGGCAGGGAAGGACCGGACGGCGGGGGTTCGGACACGGTCAGTCGGTCCTTTCGAGCAGTCGGCCGGAGGGTTCGGCGAGCACCCCGTCGCGCATGACCGGGGTGCCGCGCAGCCAGGTCGATCTGACGACTCCGTACAGCCGCCTGCCCGCGTACGCGGTGACCTGGTTGCGGTGGTGCAGCGCGGCGGGATCCACGGTGAAGGCCTCCTCGGGCGCCAGCACCGCGAAGTCGGCGTCGCGGCCCGCCTCGACGGCGCCCTTGCGGGTCAGTCCCGCGAGCGCGGCGGGGCCCGCCGACATCCAGCGGACGACGTCCTCCAGCGAGCGGCCGCGTGCGCGCGCCTCGGTCCAGATCGCGGGAAGGCCGAGCTGGAGCGAGGAGATACCGCCCCAGGCCGCAGCGAAGTCGGGGGTCTTCAGATCGGCCGTGCAGGGCGAGTGGTCGGAGACGACACAGTCGATGGTGCCGTCGAGGAGCCCCTGCCAGAGCGCGTCCTGGTTCGCGGCCTCACGGATCGGCGGACAGCATTTGAACTCCGTCGCCCCGTCCGGGACCTCCTCGGCCGTGAGGGTGAGGAAGTGCGGACAGGACTCGACGGTGATCCGTACCCCCTCGCGCTTGGCCGCGGCGATCAGCGGCAGCGCGTCCGAGGAGGAGAGATGCAGGATGTGCACCCGGGCGTCGAGCCGGGCGGCCCGCGCGACCAGGCCCTCGATCGCCGCGTTCTCGGCGCCGCGCGGCCGGGACGCGAGGAAGTCGGCGTAGGCGGGACCGCCGCGCTGCGGCGCGGAGGCCAGTTCGGCGGGGTCCTCGGCGTGGACGATCAGCAGTCCGCCGAAACCGGCGATCTCGGCCAGGGACGTCCCCAGCCGCTCCTGGTCCAGCTCGGGGAACTCCTCGACACCGGACGGCGACAGGAAGCACTTGAAGCCGAAGACCCCGGCGTCGTGCAGCGGCCGGAGATCCTTGAGGTTGCCGGGGACCGCGCCGCCCCAGAACCCCACGTCCACATGGGCCTTCGTACGCGCCACCCGCTGCTTGGTCCGCAGATGGGCGACGGTGGTGGTGGGGGGCAGGGAGTTGAGGGGCATGTCGAGCAGCGTGGTGATCCCGCCGGCCGCGGCGGCGCGGGTGGCGGTCCAGAAGCCCTCCCACTCGGTGCGCCCCGGATCGTTCACATGGACATGGGTGTCGACCAGCCCGGGAAGGACGGCGTCGTCCCCGACGTCCTCCAGCCGGGCACCCGGCGGCAGCGGGGCGCCGTACGGCAGAACGGCCTCGATCCGTCCGCCGGCGACGGCGATGGAGGCGGCCCGTGTCCCCTCAGGGGTGAGGACGCGGGTCGACCGCAGTACCAGGTTCACCTCGGACACCCGTACCTCGCTTCGCTGTCGCCCGTCTCCGCCGTCCGCCACCCGCGCCCGTACCCGCGCCCGGTCGTTGTGCGACGGAACGCGAATTCAACGAACTGTTGAAGGAGTCTTCACTCCTGGCCGCAGGCCGTCAAGACCACATTTCCAGGGCCCCCGCCCGGGAGCGGCGGCGCCGCGCTAGACTGGGCCACTTCCATAAAACGGAATACAGATTTCACCAAGCAGAACACCACATGCTCCTGGAGGAACCATGGACGGCCGAGGGCCGGTCCCGGGCCCCGCACGGAGAGCGGACGAACCCACGGGCCGAACGCGCTCCGACCGGCCGGGACGCCGCGCGCGCGGGCCTGTGCCGGACCGCACCGCCCGGTAGGCTGCTTGCTTGGCCCCGCCTGCTCCGAAAGGACCGTTGACGTGCCGTCGCCCAGCGCCAGCAGCACCGACGCCAGCAAAGCCGCCTCCGCCGGCGGCGGCGTCCAGTCCCTTGAGCGCGCCTTCGACCTGCTCGAACGGATGGCGGACGCGGGCGGCGAGGTCGGGCTCAGCGAACTCTCCGCCAGCAGCGGACTGCCGCTGCCCACGATCCACCGGCTGATGCGCACGCTGGTCGCCTGCGGCTATGTGCGCCAGCAGTCGAACCGGCGGTACGCGCTCGGCCCCCGGCTGATCCGGCTCGGCGAGTCGGCGTCCCGGCTGCTCGGCACCTGGGCCCGGCCGTATCTGGCCCGGCTGGTCGAGGAGACCGGCGAGACCGCGAACATGGCGCTGCTCGACGGCGACGAGATCGTGTATGTCGCCCAGGTGCCGTCCAAGCACTCGATGCGGATGTTCACCGAGGTGGGCCGGCGGGTGCTGCCCCACTCCACGGGCGTGGGCAAGGCGCTGCTCGCACACGCCCCGGCGGAGGAGGTGCGGGCCCTGCTCGCCCGTACGGGTATGCCGGCCGCCACGGAGAAGACGATCACGACGCCCGAGGGTTTTCTGGAGGCCCTGGAGCTGGTGCGCAGAGCCGGATACGCGATCGACGACAACGAGCAGGAGATCGGGGTCCGCTGTCTGGCGGTGCCGGTGCCCAACTCCCCCACGGCGGCGGCCATTTCGATCTCGGGGCCGGCGGGCCGGGTGACGGAGGAGGCCACCGAGAAGATCGTCCCGGTGCTCCAGGAGGTGGCGCGGGATCTCTCGGAGGTGCTGGCGAGCACGACGGCCCAGAGCTGAGCGGCGGACCGGCGTACGAACGGGACGGGGGCCGGCGCCGACGGGGTGCGGGCCGGGCGCCGACCGGGCGCGGGCCGACGTCTCCGCCGGCCCTTGACCCGTACCCGCCGACCGTCGACCCGTGTCTGTCGGCCGCGACCCGTTTCTGTCGGCCGGCCGGCCATACCCGCGAGGCCCCGGCCCCTGACCCGGGTCCGTCCGGGGACCCGTCGGGAGCGCTACCGGCGCGGCCGGGGCACCTCTCCGAAGAGGTCGACCGCGTGCCGTACACCCATCAGCGCCGGCCCCAGCGCGCTGACCGATCCGATCGAGCCCACGATCAGCAGCAGCGAACGGCGCATACGGGCGATCTCGGGAGCCCCGCCCGCCACCATCGCGGCCAGGGCCGCCAGTTCGTCCTCGGCGATGGCCCGGTCACGGAACTCGACCGGATAACCGGCCAGCTCGCGCCGGAGCCGGGAAACGGCTCCGTCCAGGCCCGCCACTCTCGGGTCCTCACCCTTCTCTGTCACCGGCGCCTGCCCCACGCTCCGCAACAAAGCTTCCCCCTCTTGCCCCTCGCACCCGCACATTTTTGTGCCGGCGCACCTTCACGCTGACATTCCGATTCCTGGACGGTGGTCAAGCGCCAAGGTTCGCGGGCAAGTTAACGCCATCGCGCGCGGTACGCGCCACTCCGCGGACGGAATACGGCGGGAATGTGAGGGGAATGCGGACAGAACGCCCGATGATCACAACGGGCCCCGCCGGTCACGGGCCCGGCGCACCGCGCGTGAACGTGCGCGGATGCGGTATGCAGGGCCCATGGCAGGCACGGACAACGAGAGCGCGGATCCTCCCGAGGCGGACCTTCCCCGGACCATGGCTCCTTCCGGCACCGCGGTCCCGCCCGTCGCCGGGCTGCTGCTCGCCGCGGGCGGTGGCCGCCGGCTGGGCGGCCGGCCGAAGGCACTGCTGGTCCACCGGGGCCGCCCGCTGGTCGAACACGCCGCACGCACCCTGCGCGAGGGGGGCTGCGCGCCGGTGCATGTGGTGCTGGGGGCGGCGGCGGACCGGGTGCGGCACCGGGCCGAGCTGCCGGGATGCGTCCTGGTCGACAACCCGCGCTGGGCGGACGGCATGGGCTCCTCACTGCGCGCGGGGCTGACCTCGCTGAGCGGCACGGACGCGGGCGCCGCCCTCGTCCTGCTGGTGGACCAGCCGGGGATCGGCGCGGCGGCGGTGGCCCGGGTGGTGGCCGCGTACACCGGTCCCGACGCGCTCGTGTCGGCCGCGTACGACGGACGGCGCGGCCATCCCGTGCTGTTCGGCGCCCGCCGGTGGGCGGAGGTCGCGGCGGATGCGGAGGGCGACCGCGGGGCACGCGCGTATCTGAAGGCGCGTGAGAGCGACATCGTTCTGGTCGAGTGCGGGGATGTCGCGCGGGCGTACGACATCGACACGGAGGAAGATCTGTCGCATCTGGAGTAGCCGCCGGCGGAGCCCGTGGCGCCTTGGCACCCGGCGCCACACTCCCTCGACCCGGAGATTCTCGACATCGACACACCATTGAAGTTCCACTATGAGAAAACTACTATCCACAGGTCAGAAGCGTCCGGCCCCCCGGCCGACGCCCGCGACCGTATCCCGGCGCCCTGGCACCCTGTGCCGTCCGAGGTGACCCGTCGGGCCGCCAGGCGCCGCCCGCGAAGGAGTGACAGCTCATGTCCGCATCCGCGCCGCCCCCGCCGGTCGTCGTCGACGCCGACCCCCTGCCCCGGCAGGACGAAGTACTGACCGACGCCGCCCTCACCTTCGTGGCGGAGCTGCACCGGCGGTTCACCCCCCGGCGCGATGAACTGCTCGCCCGCCGCGCCGAGCGCCGCGCCGAGATCGCCCGTACCTCCAGCCTGGACTTCCTGCCGGAGACCGCGGCGATCCGTGAGGACGAGAGCTGGCGCGTCGCCCCCTCGCCGGCCGCGCTCGACGACCGGCGGGTGGAGATCACCGGACCGACGGACCGCAAGATGACCGTCAACGCGCTCAACTCGGGCGCGCGGATCTGGCTCGCGGACTTCGAGGACGCCTCGGCTCCCACCTGGGAGAACGTGATCGTGGGCCAGCTCAATCTGAAGGACGCCTACGCACGCCGTATCGATTTCACCGACCCGCGCTCCGGCAAGTCGTACGCCCTGAAGGACGCGGACAGCCTGGCGACGGTCGTGATGCGTCCGCGCGGCTGGCATCTGGCGGAGCGTCATCTCCAGGTGGACGGGGTGCCGGTGCCCGGCGCGCTGGTCGACTTCGGTCTCTACTTCTTCCACAACGCGAAGACCCTGATCGAGCTGGGCAAGGGCCCGTACTTCTACCTCCCGAAGACGGAGTCGTATCTGGAGGCCCGCCTCTGGAACGACGTCTTCGTCTTCGCCCAGGACTATGTGGGCATCGCGCGGTCCACCATCCGCGCGACCGTGCTGATCGAGACGATCACCGCGGCCTACGAGATGGACGAGATCCTCTACGAGCTGCGCGACCACGCCTCCGGGCTCAACGCGGGCCGCTGGGACTATCTCTTCTCGATCGTCAAGAACTTCCGTGACGGCGGCGCCAAGTTCGTGCTGCCCGACCGCAACGCGGTCACGATGACGGCGCCGTTCATGCGCGCCTACACCGAACTGCTCGTCCGCACCTGCCACAAGCGCGGCGCGCACGCCATCGGCGGTATGGCGGCCTTCATCCCGTCCCGGCGCGACACCGAGGTCAACAAGGTCGCCTTCGAGAAGGTCAAGGCCGACAAGGACCGGGAGGCGGCCGACGGTTTCGACGGCTCCTGGGTCGCCCATCCGGATCTGGTGCCGATCGCGATGGCCTCCTTCGACGCAATCCTCGGCGACCGGCCCCATCAGAAGGACCGGCTGCGTGAGGACGTCTCCGTCGCCCCCGGCGATCTGATCGCCGTCGACTCGCTGGATGCCCGGCCCACGTACGAGGGTCTGCGCAACGCCGTCCAGGTCGGGATCCGCTATATCGAGGCCTGGCTGCGGGGCATGGGCGCGGTCGCGATCTTCAATCTGATGGAGGACGCGGCCACCGCGGAGATCTCCCGCTCCCAGATCTGGCAGTGGATCAACGCGGGCGTCGAGTTCGAACACGACGGCCGGACCGTCCGGGCCACCCCGGAACTCACCCGTGAGCTCGCCGCGGAGGAACTCACCGCGATCCGCGCCGAACTCGGCGACGAGGCGTTCGCGTCCGGGAAGTGGCAGCAGGCCCATGATCTGCTGCTGACGGTGGCCCTGGACGACCACTACACGGACTTCCTCACGCTCCCCGCGTACGAGCAGCTCCGCGGCTGAGCCGGCCGTCGGAGTCGGAGACCGGCCGGGCCACTCCGCGCGCAGACGCCCCCGGTGCCCCACGGCGCCGGGGGCGGTGGGGTCCGGCCGCCCGCCGCCGGGTTCCCAGGCGTCCCGCGGCGGGGTCTCAGGCGTCCCGTGGCGGAGGGAGCCTCGGCACGCTGGCGATCAGCCGCCGGGAGTAGGGGTGGGAGGGCGAGCCGAGGACCGACGCGGTGTCCCCCTGCTCCACGATCCGTCCGTGCTCCAGCACCGCGGTCGACTCGCACAGCGCCGCCACCACCGACAGGTCGTGCGAGACCATCGCGATGGTCAGCCCCCTCGTCTCCTTCAGCTCGATCAGCAGATCCACGATCCTGACCCGCGTGGTGACGTCGAGAGCGCTCACCGGCTCGTCGGCGAGCAGCACCCGTGGCTCGCACACGGTGGCCCTGGCGATGGCGATGCGCTGGCGCTGGCCGCCGGAGAACTCGTGCGGATAGCGGCCCGCGGCGTCGGCGGGCAGGCCGACGGCCTCCAGCGCGGCGGCGATACGGGGATCGTCGTCCCGGGACCGGGTCAGCCCGAGCGAGCGCAGGGGCTCCGAGACGATCCCGGCGACCCGTCGGCGGGGATCGAGCGAGGAGTACGGGTCCTGGAAGACGCTCTGTACGCCGCGGCGGAACCGGCGCATCTGTTCGCGGTCGCGAAGCCTCAGCTCGTCCCCGTCGAACAGGACGCGTCCGCTGGTGGGCCGGGTGAGACCGAGCAGCAGCCGGAGCACCGTGGTCTTGCCCGCGCCCGACTCGCCGACCAGTCCGACACTGCGGCCGGCGGTGATGTCGAGCGAGACGCCGTGCAGCACGGGGGGCGAGCCACGGTAGGCGAAGCCCGCGTCACGCGCGGACAGGACCGGCGCGGACGGCACCGGGGCGGGCGGGGTCGGTGCGGACGGCACCGGGGCGGCGGGGATCGGTGCGGTCATCGGACGATCCGTTCCAGTGCGCTTTCGAGGTGCCGGGCGCTGTCCACCAGATCCCGGGTGTACGGGTGCCGGGGGCGGCGCACTATGTCGTCCACGCTCCCGGACTCGACGGCGGACCCGTCCTTGAGCACCAGGACATGGTCGGTCACGGCCGAGACGACCGCCAGGTCATGGCTGACGAACAGCAGCGCCATGTCCCGCTGGGCGACCAGCCCGTCCAGCAGGGCGAGCACCTCGGACTGGACGGTGACATCCAGGGCGGTGGTGGGTTCGTCCGCGATCAGCAGAGCGGGTTCGCAGGCCAGGGCCATGGCCAGCGCCACCCGCTGGCGCTGGCCGCCGGAGATCTCGTGCGGATAGGCGCGGATGATCCGGTCCGGCTCGGGAAGCCGCACCTGGTCGAGCGCCTCCTCCACCGCGCGGCGCAGCGCCCGCCCGCGCAGCCCCCGCCACCGGCGCAGCGGCTCCGCGATCTGGCCGCCGATCCGCATCAGCGGGTCGAGCGCGGTGAGCGGCTCCTGGAAGACGACCGTGGCGGCCCGTCCGCGCAGACCGGTCAGCCGCTGCTCGCTCGCGCCGACCACCTCGGTGCCGGGTCCGTCCTGGGCCGGTCTCAGCACGATGCTGCCGGAGGCGGTCATCCCGGCGGGCAGGAGGCCCAGTACGGCGAGCGCGGTGAGGGACTTGCCGGAACCGGACTCGCCGACCAGGCCCAGCCGGGAGCCCGCGCCGATCGAGAACGACAGGTCGGAGACCAGGGCGCGGCCCTGGTCGGTACGGATCGTCAGTCCGCCGACATCGAGCACGTTCGGTCCGGACGCCTTCGGGCCGAGCAGGTTCGAACCGGGCACGTTCGGGCCGGGCACGTTCGGGCCGGGCACGTTCGGGCCGGACGCCTTCGAACCGGGCACCTTCGGGTCGGGCACGTTCATCGGGTCCTCCGCCGGGTGGGGTCCAGCGTGTCGCGCAGTCCGTCGGCGATCAGGTTGACCCCCACGACCAGCATGACCAGCAGCACTCCGGGGGCGATGACCCCGGTGGGAGCGGTGAAGACGGTCGCCTGTGCCTCGTGGAGCATCCGTCCCCAGGAGGCGTTCGGCGGCGGGGCGCCGAGCCCCAGGAACGACAGACTCGCCTCGGCCATGACGGCGAGACCGAACTGCTGGGCGAGATTGACCACCAGGGTGGGCCAGATGTTGGGCAGCACATGGCCGGTGACGACACGGGGCCACGATGTGCCCGAGGTACGGGCCGCCGTGATGTAGTCCTGGGCCAGCACCCGCTTGACCAGGATCCGGGTCAGCCGGGCCACCACGGCGGTCATGGCCAGCCCGATGGCGAGGACGGCCGAGCTGAGCGAGGCCGACCGGGCCGCCACCATCAGCATGGCCAGCAGCAGGGTGGGGAAGGCGATCAGCACGTCCAGCAGCGTGGACAGGGTGTCGTCCAGCCAGCGGGTGGCGAAGCCGGCGGCCAGTCCGGCGCAGACACCGAGGACCGTCCCGATCGCGATCGCGCCGAGACCCGCCTCCAGGGCGATCCGCGCGCCGGTCATGAGCTGGGTGAGCAGATCGCGGCCGAGCTTGTCGGTGCCGAGCAGATGGGACGGCCCGGGTGGCATCAGCCGGCCGCCGGTGGTGTCCTCGGGGGCGTACGGCACCCAGAACAGGGAGACCAGCGCGGTCGCGACGATCAGCCCGACCAGGACACAGCCGGCCACCAGGGCCGGTGAGCGCCGCAGCCGTACGGGCCCGAAGACCTCCACGGGCTTGACGGGCTCCCCGGCCGGCCCCGGGGCGTTCGTCCGCGGGTCCTTCTCCGTAGTGGTCCGCCCGTTCATCGGGCACCTCCGGACAGCCGGCCCCGCAGCCGGGGATCGATCAGCCGCTGGGCGACATCGCTGAGGAACCCGATGACCAGGACGGCGAAGGTGCTCACGAAGAGCACCCCCTGGACCGTGGGGTAGTCGTGCTGGGCGACCGCCTGGGCGAGCAGGCTGCCCAGACCCGGCAGCGCGAACACCGTCTCGACCACCACCGCGCCGAGCAGGGTCGTCGCGAGTTCGATACCGAGGACCGAGACGACCGGTACGGCGCCGTTGCGCATCCCATGCCGCCACATCGCTCGGTGGAAGGACGAGCCCAGGGCCCTGGCGGTACGCAGATAGTCGCTGCCGAGGACATCCAGCGCCGCGGACCGTACGTACCGGATGAGGGAGGCGGACATCACCAGGGCGACGGTGATCACCGGAAGGGTGAGCGAGGTGAGGGCCTCCCCCGGTGCCGCCCAGCCGTCCTGGGGGAAGCCCCCGGCGGGCAGTACGCCGAGGCGCAGCGCGAACACGGTGATGAGGATCATCCCGATCCAGAAGACCGGTACGGCGATGCCCAGTTGGGAGATGCCGCTGATGAGCGTGCCGTACCAGGTGGCCGACCGGTGGGCCGCCACGAAGCCGACGGGGACCGCGATCACCACGGCCAGCAGGAACGAGAACAGGGTGAGCGGCACGGTGACATCGAGCCGGGAGGTGATCTCCGGTCCGACCGGCAGCGTGCTGACGAACGAGTTCCCGAGGTCGAAGGTGGCCAGTTGCCCGAGCCAGGTGACGAACTGCTCGGGCAGCGGGCGGTCCGAGCCGATCTCATGACGGGCCGCGGCGATCTGTTCGGGACTCGCGCCCACCGAGAGCAGGGAGTTCGCCGGATCGCCGGGCAGCAGCCGCAGCAGCAGGAAGATCACCACGCCGGCCAGGAACAGGGAGCCGGCCAGGAAGGCCAGCCGCCGCAGCAGGTACGAGATCATCAGGGAGGGGGACCGATCGACGGAAGCGGGGATATCGACCACGGCGGGGGCTCCGCCGCGCGGGCCCGGTGTGGAGGCCGGGCCCGTGCGGCGGTCCGCGCCATCAGCTCTTCTTGATGCCGTAGGCGTGGAACTGCGAGTTGAGACCGTTGAGCGGGTAGCCCGACAGCTTGGTGGAGGCCACCACGATCTGCGGGTAGAGGTAGAGCCAGTCGCTGGCCGCGTCCTCCGCGATCTTCGTGTTGACCTTCTTCAGCAGTGCTGTCTGCTCGTCGGTGGTGTCCGACTGCTCGGCCTGTTTCACCCACTCGGTGACCTGCTTGTTGTCGTAGCCCCAGTAGAAGTCCGGGTCGCCGTACCAGACGATGTCCCGGTCATTGACGTGCTCCTGGAGCGTCGCGCTGAAGTCGTGGTTCTTGTAGACCTTGGTGTACCACTCGTCCGGCGTGATGATGTTGATCTTGACATTGATACCGACCTTGGCCAGCTCCGACTTGATGAAGGTGGCCGCCGTCGGGTGCGGGTCGTAGTTCGGGGTGTCGAGCGTGACGTCGAAGCCCTTGGCGTATCCCGCCTCGGCGAGCTGCCGCTTGGCGAGGGCCACGTCGTACGGGTTGACCTGGGTGAGGTCCTCGTACCACGGGTCGGTCGGCGGGACCATCGAGCCGATCAGCGTGCCGTGGTCGCCCCACACCGACTGGAGCAGCTTCTTGTTGTCGATCGCCGAGCTGACGGCCTTGCGCACCTTGATGTTGTCGAACGGCTTGACCTTGTCGTTGAAGGCCAGGAGCAGCTTGGTGGTCGACTTGCCGTCGTTGACCTTGTAGGCCGGGTTGCTCTTGAACTGGTCGAGGGCGTCCGGGCTCTGCTCGCTGGTGACCACGTCCACGGCGTTGGTGAGCAGTGCGTTGTTGAGGGCGGTGGCGTCCTTGTAGTAGTGGAAGACGACCTTCGCGTTGGTCGCGGGCGTCCCCCAGTAGCCCGGGAAACGGTCCAGGCTGAGCGCGGAGCCGCGGGTCCACTTCTCCAGCTCGTAGGGCCCGCTGCCGTCCTCCGAGGTCTTGAGGTCCTTGGCCTCGGAGTTGATGATCCACACATAGCTGAGGTTGTAGACGAACGAGATCGACTTGGACGACAGCGTCACCTCGACCGTGGCGGGGTCGGGGGTCGCGATCGACTTGATCATGTCGAAGCTGCTCTTGCGCGCCGACTGGGAGTTCTCGGCGGTCACCTTCTCGATGCTGTACTTCACATCCGCGGAGGTGAGCTTCTTGCCCGAGTGGAAGGTGACACCGTCGCGCAGTGTGAAGGTGTACGTGAGGCCGTCCGGGCTGACGGTGTAATCCTTGGCGAGCTGCTTCTCGACCTTGCCGCTGTCGGTGAGCCGGAACAGGCCCTCGTAGACGTTGCCGTTGAGCGCCTCGGTCACGCCCTGGCCGCCGCCTCCGGTGTTGTCCAGATTCTGCGGTTCGTAGAGCGAGCCGATGCCGATCGTCGCGTTCTTGTCGTACGAACCGGAGGGCGTGCTGTTCTTGCTGTCGGTCCCGGAGCCGCAGGCGGTGAGGGCCAGGGACAGGGTGACCGCCAGGGTGCCGCCGAGCAGCGGTACGGACTTTCTCATCTCTTCTACTCCTGATCAACGGCCGGACAAAGGGCCCGCGAGGGGTGCCGGGTCCGGCTGTGGTGCCGTGGGTGAGCTCAGTTGACGGCGTAGCCGCCGCGGAAGACCGGGACCTTCTCGCCCGCCTCGACGGGCAGGTGCAGCCGGTTCTGCCGCGGCGGCAACGGACAGTTGTACTGAGCGGAGAATCCGCACGGCGGCACGAAGGCGCGGTTGAAGTCGAGTATCACCGTTTCGCTCTCCCCCTCACGCGGGACGAACAGGAACCGGCCCGCGCCATAGGTGTCGCCGCCGTTGGTCGGGTCACCGAAGACCAGAAGAAGCGTTCCGTCGTCGTCGAAGGCCGACAGCGTGTAGTCCACGCCGTCCAGTGTGACGTGGATGTCGCCGGGGACGACCAGTTCCCGGCTGCCCCCGCTGTCCCTCATGTGCTCGAACGGCACCCGCCGGTCGCCGGAGACGGGGGTGAAGGCGGCCTCGACCACCCAGTCCGGACGGAACGGGTAGACATCGAGGTGCGAGAAGTGCCGTACGGCCGGGGCATCCGCGTCCCAGAAGCGCAGCGCGTGCTCCGGCTCGCCGGTGTGGAGATTGGTCCGCGCCACTGTGGTGACCGTCACACCGTCAGCCACCGCCGCCCGCGCCCGCTCCTCGTCGGCGTCGGTGCCGGGGGCCAGCCAACGGGTCTCCACCAGCGCCAGATTGCCGACGGGTCCGGTCACGGTGGCCTGCCGTGAGACGCGCCAGGCATCCAGACCAGCCTGGGCGGCGGCTATGGCCGACGAGGAAGCATGAGTGTGTACCGACATGCGCAACTTGCTCCGGTCTGCGTAAAAGGTTCGATCCGGCGCGCGTTGTCGCTGTCGGGTCTGGAACGAGTGGATCGTACATGCGAGGGATTATTTCCAGCCATATTGACCATCCTTCGAGACAGCCGTCCCAAATCCATGGCGCACCGATGAGTTCCGGCGGCGGGGCCGGTCACCCCTGCATGGACATACAGAGAAAGACCGCCCCGTTCGACTTCGGCCCCGCCTGCAAGGCGGTGGCCGGGTTGCTCGGTGGTATCAGCGAGGAACAGCTCACGGCGCCCACCCCCTGTCCCGCGTACACGGTGCGGGAAGTGCTCGGGCATCTGGTCGGACTGACCGCGGGGTTCCGGGACGCGGCACGGAAGGAGCTGGGGCCGACGACGGACGCCTCGCCGGACGCGGCTCTGCCCGTGCTGCCCGGCGACTGGCGTGAGGTGCTGCCCCGGCAGCTCGACGAACTGGCGGAGGCCTGGCGCTCGCCCGAGGCGTGGCGGGGCGACTCCCGGATCGGCGGGGTCGATCTGCCGGGCGACGCGGTGGCGGCCGTGGGACTCAACGAGGTCCAGGTCCACGGCTGGGACCTGGCACGGAGTACGGGACAGGAGTACGTGCCCGACGAGGCGAGTCTCCGGGTGTCGTACGCCATGATGGCCGCCGCCGAACCGGCCGACGCCGGTCCGGCCCCCGAGGGGCTGTTCGGCCCGCCCGTGCAGCTTCCCGAGGATGCCCCGCTGCTGGACCGGGTGATCGGTCTGAACGGCCGTCGCCCGGACTGGCGGCCGGGGGTGTGAACCGGGCGGGTCCGGACCGCCGCCCGGGGGCCGGGGGGCCTCACGGCCGGCCCGGACCCGCCCTCCGGGGCTTCCCCCGTGTGCCGTCCCGGCACCCGGACCTGCCGGCGGCCCGGACCTGCCCGCCCCTGACGGACCCGCCGGGCGCCGGGCCCGTCAGGGGCGGTCCCCGGCCGTGCGGAGCAGCGCGCGGGCGGTCTCCTGGAACAGGGCGTCCGCATCGGGAACACGCACGCCGCTGCCCGGACACCAGACGCGGCGGTCCCGCTCCGCCAGGTCGGTGAGCCGGTCGAGGTGCGGCCGCGACAGCGTTCCGGGGCCGAGGGCGGCGAGCGCGTCCAGGGCGCCCATCGCGTCGGCGTCGCTCTCGGCGGAGATCAGGGCCGCGTCCGCCAGATGCGCGCGGTCCAGGCCCGACGGGTCCACGGAGAGCAGGGCCAGAACCGCCGACGGCGCCAGTACGGGGTCGTCCAGTGCCTCTTCCAGGGCCGGGCGCAGCGGGGCGGCGGCCGGGCCGAGGAGGGCCGCGGCCCGCGCCGCCCTGACGAGCGTCCAGCGTGCCCAGTCGCTGTCCGCCTCCTCCAGTACGCGCGTGATCACGGGCAGCGCCACGCCCGGGTCGCCGGTCAGCCGCCGGAGAGCGAGCGCGATCTCCAGATCGGCGTCCATGCGGGGGATCGTCGTGTCGCTCGCGTCCGTGGCGAGGGCCGCCCGGAGCGACGGCAGCAGTACGGCGGCGTCCTCGCCCAGCCCGTCGACGGCAGCGGCGGCCTCCCGCTGCCGGTGGCGTTCGCCGGTGGCCAGCTCGACGGCGAGAACCGTCAGCAGCGGGCCGCTCTCCCCCGTGAGCCCGTGCAGTGCGCGCGCCGCCGCGAACCGCCCCTCCTCGGGCCCCGACACGGCGGCCTCACGCAGCGGTCCGACGGCCTTCGCGGGGTCGGCCGCCGCCAGCGCGCGCGGCACGAAGACGGGGAAGCGCCCGAGCGCCGCGAGGAGTTCGGGAAAGGCGGGCGCGGCACGCTCGCCCCAGCAGCTCAGCAGACGGGTGAGATGGATCGGCTCGTTCCCCGCGAGATCCGGATCGGCCAGCCGGGCCCGGACGGCGGTCAGCAGCTCCGGGTGGTACGGGAACGGCGCGGCGCTCCCCCGCTCCGGGAAACCGGCGGCCGCGCCGAGGGCCACGGGACGCTCGGGCAGATCACGGGCGAGCAGCGGGGCCGCCCGCTCCGGGTCGGCCCGGACCAGGGACGCGAGCGCGCGGTCCGCGAGCTCCCCGCCGCCGGCGGCGAGGACCTCCAGCGCGGGGGCGGCCGAGGCCGCGAGCGCGCCCAGCTTGTCGACGACGGACAGCGCCGGGCGCGCCGAGGACGGGTCCGCCAGCAGAAGGGTCAGCGGGGCCGCGAGCCGGGCCGGGGCCGTACGTGAGGAGTCGCAGGCCTCTTCCGCCGCCCACAGCGCCTCCGCCCGCACCTCGGCGTCCGGAGCGCGGAGCGCGGTGTCGAGCAGGGAGAGCGCCGCCTCACGGTCCTCGGGGGTCTCCCTGCTCAGAAGGGTGTCCACGATGTACCGGAACGGTTCCATCCGGTCCTGGTCGAAGCGGTCGGCGACCAGCGGGTCGAGCGGGAGCAGGGACAGCACGGCCTCCTGGTGCGCGGAGGTCCAGGGCAGCTCCGCGTCCAGAGCGCCGAGGACGGCGGCGATCCTCAGCTCCGCCGGTTCCCCGGCGCCGAGGGCCGCCGAGACCGCGGACGGCGCGGCCGCCGGGTCGAGCAGCACCGTCGCGGCCAGCAGCTCGGCCCGTACGAGCGTGTCCTTCTCGCGCTCCCCGCACCGCCGCAGCGCCGGAAGGACCTGCTCCGCCGCGTCCGTCCTGGCCGCCGCCCAGACCGCCGCCTGCCGCAGCAGCGCCTCGTCGGACGTCATGAACGGCAGGATCAGGGGCAGTTGGGCGATGACGGCCGTCCGGCAGCCACCGGCCCCGGAGCCGTCGGGCTCGTCCTCGCTCTCGGCCGTCCCGCCCAGCAGGAGCAGCAGTTCGAGACTCTGGACCCCGGCGGCGGCCAGCCCCGCGAGATAGGGCACGGCCCGCGCCGTGGCCCCGTACACCGAGCCCTGGTGGAAGATGCTGCCGTACAGCTCGCCCAGAGCCTCCGCCGCCTCTTCCTCGTCCTCGCTCGCCAGCGCCCGCAGCAGTCCGGGCACATCCTCCGCGCTGCCGTACGCGTGCTCCAACTCCGCCCAGGGCTGGGCGTCCAGACCGGCGAATACCTGTACGAGATCCATGCTCGGAATCGTGCCACGGGGGTCTGACAGTGACGCCGCGGACCGTGACGCCCGGCCCCGGCTTCCCCGGCCCTCCAACGCCCGCCCGGCTCACGCGGTCATCCGGCCTCCCGTGGCGGCCTCCCGTGGCGGCCTCCCGTGGATCGGCGCCCTGGGGCGCCCCGCGCCGACGGCGCCTCAGACCGCGTTGAGACCGCGCCCGCGCGCCTCGTCGTACGCCGCCCGCGACTGCGCGATCGTCACCCGATGACGCTCGGCCCAGTCCGTCAGACCCAGCAGCGAGGCGTGCAGTTCACGGGCGACCGCCGTCAGTTCGTACTCGACCTTGGGCGGGACGGTCGGATGCGCCGTACGGATCAGCAGCCCGTCGCGCTCGAGATTGCGCAGGGTCAGGGTGAGCATCCGCCGGCTGATGCCCTCGATGGAGCGCTCCAGTTCGGTGAAACGGATGGGCCCGTGGGCCGCGGCGATGATGATCAGGACGCTCCGTTTCCCGGCGACACACGGATCCTGCGGACAGCATGGGCCCTAGCGGCCGTCACACGCTGGCAGGAGCTAGCCGCAACGTACGTCTGTACTCCTGGGATCCGCTCCGCATCTTGCTGATCACAAGAGGGGCCCGCAGTCTGGCTTCGACGTGCCCCACAGCATCCCTCGACTGCCCCAGCCCCAGCCCCAGCCCCAGCCCCAGCCCCAGCCCCAGGGGCAAGATAGATCCATGTCGAGCCGCTGGAACATTGGCGTAAGCGAGCGGCCGCGTTGGGGGCATGTCTTTCGCGGCGTACGGGACAGCCCTTAAGTGACTGCCTCCAGTACTTCTCGCACTTCCCGAACTGAGGAAAACTCTTGGAGTCGTTCAACTACTGTCCGAATGCGTTCAGTGATGCGCTCAGAAGCGATGTCACCTGACATGGCAATCACTCGTGCTGCGGTCGCTGCCGATTCTTCGGGCTCGTTAGCATCTGCGTAAGCAATTGCCAACCACGAGGAGTAGAGGGCAAGTTCACGCGTTCGTGTGACGTCGTACCGGCTGAGCACCCTTTGCAGGGTTGGCACGGCACGTAGCGGTTTGTGCAGTTCGGTGTAGACCCGGGATTCCATGACAGTCAACTCGTCGTGTGATACCCAATACAGATACGGGGGCGATTCTTCCCCATCATTCTGGTCCAGGGCTTCTCTTGCCTGCGCAAGCGCACGCATTGCCGGCTGGGGCTCATGGGCCTGAGTGTGGGCCCACGCCAACCGGTCCAGCGTCAAGGCGCGAGCCTTGGGCGGCGCTCCATCAGTCAGTCCGACGGTTGCAAGCTGCACAGCCTTCGCGGCCTCGCCGTTGTTGCTCCACATGTAGGCCAGACTGCCTGCTAGGTTGCCAACTAGCGTTTCGGCGTTGGCTTGCTTGGCCGCACTTAAACCCAATTGGTAGATGCGTTGCGCCTCGTCTCGGCGGCCGGCATCCGCAGCAATGAACCCTGCAATCTGCGCGAGTTCGCCAATCTGGCAAAGCAATGCGTTGCCGATTTCCTCGGTGTGGGTGCTTTCTCGATAGAGCTTCACTGCGGAACGTAGTTCTCGTAAAGCAGGGCCGATCAGGTCGCCTCCCGCTAGAACATCGTCTGCCAGCCGTAGGCCGTGAATTCGACCTGCCAGACCTTCTACATCCCCCATGCCCACGCGCTTACCCTGCTTTGTCTTGAGGGGAGCGAGGGGTTCCCCTTCGGGCAGGAAGTCGTCAACTGTCTGCGGGGCGACGGACGGCGTGGCCAATGCTGCTTCGAACTCTTCGAGTGGCACACCGAGAGCAATAGCTAGCGCAGGTAGCCAATCGCGGGGCGTTCGCTTCCCCTTCTCGTACCGGTAGATGTCGCCTCGGGTGAGGGAATCAACCGGCACACCGACAGCGCGGCATATCTCGACGGCCAAGCGCTGCTGGCTCCAGCGCTTGGCGATACGGAGTCGCCGGATCATGTGGGCCAGGTTCTCACCGTGCATGCGTCCAGTGTGGCCTACATCGGGCCTACATGGGGCCGCTGTGCACGAGTTGGCAAGCCCGGAACCGTGGCAAACGAAAGAACCCCGCGACCGCGTGAACGGCCCGGGGCTTGGCCGGAGCTCGGTAGAGGAGCAACGACGTGAGAAACGGTATCTGGCAAAGGGGTGACGACGGAAGCGGTCTGTGGACATGTGCCGCCCGTCTTGCTGAGCCTTTGCTTCAACGCTTGTTCGAATCGGCGGAGAGCCAGCATCAGAAGGACCTCGATGGGCTTCCGGTGCCTGCGCTTCGGCGTCGCTTGATCGTCACGAACCGCGTAGTGGTCGTGGTGGATGGCCGGTTCACGCCTCGTAGTGAACAGTGCTCGCCGGTGTGGTGGCCCTATGACCGGTTGGGCTCCGAGCGCTGGGAGCGCGTCGGAGTGGCGCGGGAGCGGGGACGTCGGCGTGCGCTGTGGCTGGCGTGGGTGGCTGCTCATGGGGTGGGGATGTCCCATCATGACGCCTAGTCAGCAGGAAGGCGGCGGCACGGTAGCGGTGCGGTGGTCTGGGCATCCGCGCTGCGTCGGGATGGCTCGCGAGGAACTGCGCAAGACACTCGCTGGATGGGGGCTCTCGGAGTTGGAGGAGCACGCCGTACTCGTCCTCTCGGAGTTGCTGACCAACGCTCTGGAACACGGCTGCGAGGAGGGTGCTGGCGTCGAGACGCGTTACGTTTCGCGTCGGTGCGGGCTCCGTATCGAGGTGCGCGACGCATAGCCCGAAATGCCTGCCCAGCGGGAGCCTGAGCCGGGGGAAGTGAACGGGCGGGGGCTCGGGATCGTCGAGGCGCTGTCGGATCAGTGGGGCTGGTGGTACCAGCGCTGGCACGGCAAGACGGTATGGGCTGAGCTGTCGCTTCGTCCGGGTCCGGAGGGTGGCCTCCTCGATGGGGGATGAGAGCTACTCGGCTGCGGACAGGAGTCGGGTCGGGGCCCACGCCATGGGCAGTTCTGCAAGCGTTCGAGAAGCCTCCGACATTATCCGGCAGCCGTGCTGCTGTCCCATGTGCTCGCGCCCCACGGGCACGGCCGACCGCACGCGGGAAAACTCGTGCGCTGACGAACCGGACAGCGCGGCCATAGCGCGGCTCCGGCCCCTCATTCAGCAGGACACCGCGCGACGCCGTCACGAAGTTGGCTTTCTGGGGCGGCGGTTGTGACCGGCAAGCCCGTCCCGGGGGATCTCTCGCTGAAGCCTTTGCGGACCTCAACCGGTGCCACTCCTACCAAGAAAGTGACTGCCACCCCTTGTTCCGTGATCTAGCTCCACGCCTCACCTTTAATGACGGGACGTCGCGCTGCCACGTGTGCCACTGGCCCGTGAAACCGGAGGAACCCCACCGCAGGGTGTATCGGGATGCTCCTTCCGGTTCCGGCTGGTACGCGCTCGTACATGAGGACTGCTTCAAAGCGGTTGAGTACGAACAGCGCGAGTAGTTACGGGATGAGGGGCCCTGGCTGGATGTTCAGTACCCCGAGCCAGCTCAAGGGGAAATTCGAACCGCCTTTGAGTCGCCTTTTGAAGCAAGGGCGGGGCTATTCGTCGCCATGGTCCTCGCCATTGCAATTCTGAACGGGAGGTGTTCCTGTGCGCGACCGGTGCGCGGAAGAAACAGAGGTCGGTCCAGCGCTGCAAGAGGAGTGGGGTAGATGTCGATGCGAGCTGTCGCGGCTCATCGCCTTCGCCGGACTCCTCCTGCTGGCGGGGCGGCTCGGTGATCTCATCGGCGGACGGCGGATGTTCGTCTCCGGGCTCGCCGTGTTCACCGCGGCCTCGCTGCTCTGCGGGATCTCCACCGGCTCGGGCACCCTGATCGCCGCGCGTTTCCTCCAGGGCATCGGAGGGGCGATGACCTCGGCGGTCGTGCTGGGGATGCTGGTGGCGCTCTTCCCCGAGGGCCGTGACCGGGCCAGGGCCATCGCCGTGTTCAGCGCGGTGGGGGCCGCGGGCGGCGCGCTCGGCACGTTTCTCGGCGGCGCCTGCTCCGTACGGACAAGGTCCGCCCCGCGAAGGCCCCTACGGACAATCCTCGTCGCGCGAACCCCTCCGCGCAGAACCCCCGTACGGAGGAGCCCCGTACGGAGGAGCCGCACGGAAGAGGCCGCGCCGCGAGGAGCTGAGCCGGGAGAAGTCCGGTCGAAAGGCGGTCAACGGCCCACCCCCGCCGCGCTTCCCGCTCCGTCCCTTACTCGTTCTTCACATCCGAACGGCTGTACGGCCACCCCTCGCCCTTGGTAGGAAAGCTTCCTAACAGATAAGCGCAACCAGGAACGCTCCTCATGGAGGTCAAGGTGCCCACCCCCCACACACGCACTGTTCTGCTCGCACTGACACTGGTCGCCGTTCCCCTCACCGCCACCACCACGGCGAACGCGGCGCCGGACCCCGCCGGGGCCGCCCGTGCCGCCGTCGCACCCGCCGCACCCGCCGCCGCGGCGGCGACGGGACTCGACGACCCGGCGAAGAAGGAGATCGCCATGCGGCTCGTCTCCAGCGCGGAGAACTCCTCGCTGGACTGGAAGGCGCAGTACGGCTACATCGAGGACATCGGCGACGGCCGTGGCTACACCGCGGGCATCATCGGATTCTGTTCCGGTACCGGGGACATGCTGGACCTCGTCGAGCTGTACACCGGCCGCACACCGGGCAACCCGCTCGCCCCGTATCTGCCCGCCCTGCGGCAGGTCGACGGCACGGACTCGCACCAGGGTCTCGACCCGGGCTTCACCTCGGCCTGGAAGCAGGCCGCCAAGGACTCCGCGTTCAAGACCGCCCAGAACGACGAGCGCGACCGGGTGTACTTCAACCCGGCCGTGAACCGCGGCAAGCAGGACAAGCTCGGCACGCTCGGGCAGTTCGCGTACTACGACGCCATCGTGATGCACGGCGACGGCGGCGACAGCACCAGCTTCAGCGGCATCCGCAAGCGCGCGATGGCCCAGGCGAAGACACCGGCCCAGGGCGGTGACGAAAGGCAGTACCTGCGCGCGTTCCTCGACGCCCGGGTCTGGGCGATGAAGCAGGAGGAGGCGCACGAGGACACCAGCCGGGTGGACACCGCGCAGCGGGTCTTCCTCGACCAGGGCAATCTGAACCTGGACCCGCCGCTGGACTGGAAGGTCTACAGCGACAGCTTCCACATCGGCTGAGCAGGCGGCCTCCGGCATCCGGCACCGGCCCGGCCGGCCGGGGGCGCAGGACGGTGGTACGGGCACCCGGACCGGGGGCCCGTACCACCACCGCTCGGCCCGCTCGGCCCTCTCCGGATCGCTACCGCTCAGCCCGCTCGGCCCGCACCGGATCGCTACCGCTCAGCCCGCTGAGCCCTCTCCGGATCGCTCGGCCCGCTCAGCCCTCCGCGGCGATCCGCGCGAGGCGCCGCGCCTCGCTCCGGGTGGCGCGGGCGATGGCGTCCTCGTCCACCGTGGTCAGACGGTTGTCCTCGACCACCGTCCGCCCGTTCACCAGGGAGAGGGTGACGGGCGCGGCGGCGCCGAAGACCAGCGCGACGACCGGGTCCGCGATCGAGGCATGGGCCAGCGTGTCCATCCGCCAGAGCACGAGGTCCGCCAGCTTGCCCGCCTCGATCGAGCCGATCTCACCGGCGCGCCCCAGGACCTGGGCGCCGCCGTACGTACCGAGCCGGAGCGCCTGGCGTGCGTTCAGGGCGCTCTCGCCCCGTCCGCCGAGCCGGTTGATCAGCAGCGCGTTGCGCAGCTCGGTGTGGAGTTCACCCGACTCGTTGGAGGCCGTGCCGTCGACACCGAGGCCGACCGGGACCCCCGCCGCGAGCATGTCGGGAACCCGGGCGATTCCGGCGGCGAGCCGGGCGTTGGAGGACGGGCAGTGCGCGACCCCCGTACCCGTCCGCGCGAACGCCGCGATATCCGAGTCGTTCATATGCACGCAGTGGGCCATCCACACATCGGAGCCCAGCCAGCCGGTCGACTCGAAGTAGTCCGTCGGGCCCATCCCGAACCGCTCCTTACAGAACGCCTCCTCCTCCACGGTCTCACTGCCATGGGTGTGCAGCCGTACGCCCTTGCGGCGCGCCAGCTCCGCCCCCTGTTTGAGGAGTTCGGTGGAGACGGAGAAGGGCGAGCACGGCGCCACCGCGATCCGGGTCATCGCGTCGGACGCGGTGTCATGGTGGCGGTCGATGGTCTCCTCGGTCGCGGCGAGCGCCCCGTCGAGGGACTCGACGGCGAAGTCCGGGGGCAGTCCGCCGTCCGAGGAGCCGAGGTCCATGGAGCCACGGGCGAGGGTGAACCGTACGCCGGTCTCGGCGGCGGCCCCGATGATCGCGCCGGACAGATCGCCCGTGCCGCGCGGATACACATAGTGGTGGTCCATCGCGGTGGTGACGCCGCCGCGGGCCATCATCGCGAGTGAGCCGCGCGCCGCCGCCCGGACCATCGGCTCGTCGATCCGCGCCCAGACCGGATAGAGCGCCACCAGCCAGTCGAAGAGAGGGAGGTCGGTGGCGAGCCCCCGGGTGATCCACTGGTAGAAGTGATGGTGCGTGTTGACCAGGCCGGGGGTGACGAGATGGCCGGTGCCGTCGATACGGCGGACCACCCGCTCCAGCCCGGCCGGGGCCCTGCCCGCGCCGACCGACTCGATCCTGTTGTCCGCGACGACGACATGCCCCGAGGCGTACTCGGTGTCGTGCGCGTCCACGGTCGCGATGGCGCAGTTCTCGATGACGATGCGCGAAGCCGCCATGGGGGTCCTCTTCCTGCCGGCGGGGGGGTGAGGTGAGGTGGGTCAGAGCCGGGTGAGGTCGGCCGGGATACGCGGCTCGGCCCCGTCCCGCAGAACGGTGGCCTCGATCAGCCCGTAGGGACGGTCGGCCGCGAAGTAGACCTCGTTGTCGTTCTTCAGCCCGAAGGGCTCCAGATCGACCAGGAAGTGGTGCTTGTTCGGCAGGGAGAAACGGATCTCGTCGATCTCGCCGCGGTTCTCGATGACGCTCGACCCCATCTGGTAGAGGGTCTGCTGGAGCGAGAGCGAGTACGTCTCGGCGAAGGCGCGGAGTATGTGCTCCTTCGCCCGCGCGTAGGACTCGTCCCAGTCCGGCGTCCGTTCGGCGTCGCTCGACCAGTGGTAGCGCCAGCGTGCGGAGACCTCGGTCGCGAGGATCCGGTCGTACGCCTCCCGGAGCGTGGTGTACCGGTCCTTGGTGTACCCCCAGAACTCGGAGTTGGTCGAGTTCAGCACGGTCAGATCCGTCAGCCCCGAGACGACCTCCCAGCTCTCGCCGTCGAAGGTGATCTGGCTGACGCGGGTCTCCTGGCCCGTACGGACGAAGGAGTGCCGGGGCGGGTCGGCGACGCCCCCGCCGGTCCCGGCTCGCCCGCCGGCCGCGGCTCGCCCGTCGGTCCCGGCTCCCTCGTCGGTGCCGGCACCCTCGTCGGTGCCGATTCCGCCGTCGGTGCCTTCGGGGAGCTCGATGCGCTCCCAGGCGTACTCCTCGATCCGGATGCGCGCCCGGTGGATCGGCTCCTGGCTGGTCACGAAGTGCCGGGCGAGCTGGATACCGAACTGCTCGGCCGACTCGATGCCGTGCTCCTTGGCGAACGCGTACACCGTGTTCTTGGTGCTGTCGGTCGGCAGGACATGGGTGTTGGAGCCGGAGTAGTGCACATCCGCCAGGTCACCGGAGAGGGAGACGGAGACGTTCAGGTCCTTGATGTGATGCGTACGGCCGTTCCGCGTGATCCTGACGACGCGGTTCTCCGCTTTGCCGTACTGGTTCTGGCCGAGAATCGTGGGCATGGCCTGCTAGCTCCCTCGGTATACGGAGTAGCCGAACGGACTGAGCAGCAGCGGCACGTGATAGTGCTCGCCGGGAGTGACGGCGAAGGTGATCGCCACCTCCGGGAAGAACGGCACGCCGCTGTCCCGTGCGCGGGGGGTGTCATCCTGCCGCGCCTCGGCTTGGTCCCTGCTGACGAAATAGGCCTCGGTCCCGAAGCCGAGACGCACCTGTGCCGTACCCGCCGGCAGCTCCGGCAGGTCCTTGCAGCGCCCGTCGGAGTCGGTGCGCGAGCCGCCGAGCGCCACCCACTCGGCGCCGGAGCCGCTCCGGGCCGCGAGCGAGACGGCGACGTCCCCGGCGGGGCGTCCGACGCCGGTGTCCAGGATGTGTGTGGACACCGAGGCGGTGGTCGCGGTGCTCATGAGTCCTCCCCTTCCCCGGCGACCTCTTCCACGGGGTCCCCGGCTTCCACGGGGTCCCCGGCTTCCACAGGGCCCCCGGCGGCCGGGGCCACCAGGCCCTGCGTCACCAGACGGGTCAGCCGGATGCGGTTGATCTTCCCCAGCTCGACGCGCGCGACCGCGCGCTCCCGCTCGGGCGTGTGCGCCAGCCGCTCCTTCAGCGCGTCGCGCATCCCCTCGCCGCTCGCGCCGGTGGCGCAGATCAGAAAGACATGCCCGAAGCGGTCCTGGTACGCCAGATTCAGTTCGAGCATCTCGGCCCTCAGCTCCTCGGAGGCACCGGCCATCCCCCGCTGTTCGCGGGACGAGACGGGGTCCCCGGGCTTCGGCCGGCCGATCGGCGGATGCCCCGCCATCGCTTCGGCCAGTTCCGTGTCGGTCAGCTCACCCGTGGCGGTGTCACCGGCGGCGAGGAGGGCGTCGGCGGTGGCGTACGGGCGCCCGGCGAGCACCTTCCTCCCCCATGCCGCACTGGCGCACACCTCGTGCAGCGCGGCCAGGACCGCATGGTCGGAAGAGGTGTTGAACCGGGCCAGGCCCGGTGTCGCTGTCGAAGTCACGGGAGCCTCCGTGGCGGTGCTGGCGGGCTTCGCCCAGCTAACGCCCTCGGCGTCACGGCGTCAACACTTTGTTGAATTCTCGCCCGCGGCAGCCCCGCCGGGGGCGTACGGGGGCGCGTGTGTCCCGGCGCCGGAGGATGCCGTGGTGTGTGTCGGCCGGTATGACCTTTGCCCTCGTACGGGTGATACGGCCTCCCGATCACCGGCGCCGCGGGGCCGGTCGCCGGTATCTGTCGGGCCATGCTGAAAATCCTGGTGCGGGCCCTGACGGCCGCCGCTCTTCTCGTCCTGCCCCTGACCACCCCGGCCCCGGCCCATGCCACCGACGCACAGTGCTCCCGGTACCTCCAGGACCTGGGATACACCTATCCGCTCCTGGGCCTCCAGTGCCAGCTGGGGGCGGCCGGATACACCTACGCCTACCGGGACTGTGTGGAGGGGCTGGTGGACCGCCGCGTCCAGCGCGTCCACGCCTTCGAGGCGTGCCGTCTGGCCGCGGAACGCCGCTGAAAGACACCGGCGCCGACCACGGGTGCGACGCCACCGCGCCTTCATCCGGATCTAGAACGAGTGGGGATCTATCTTTCCGGTGACCAGGCCGACGAGGAACTGACGCAGCGTGGAGGCCGCGCCGGGCCGCTTGGCGCTCGCGGGGCTCTCGTCGGCCGCCGGCTCGGCCGGCGCGGGCAGGTCGTAGCCGGCCTTGAGTTCGTATCGGATGGGCAGGGACCGCAGGCCCCGGACGAAGGGCGAGGACCGCCAGGGAAGCCGGTCCACCGGGACCGCCAGTTCGAGCTGCTCGAACTCCTCGAAGAGGCACTCCAGGGCCAGGGTGGTGATGGTGGTGGCGAGTTCACGGGCCGGGCACTGGCGCGGGCCCGCGCCCCAGGAGAGATGGGCGCGCGTGCTGGTCGTCCGCTCCGCCGACGTGCCGGACGCGAAGCGTACGTCCGTGTGCGTGGCGGCCGTGGCGATCCACACCGGTTCGCCCGCCCGGATGAGGTACTCGCCCAGCCGCTGGTCGGTCACCGGGAACCGCGGTACGAAGTTGGACAACGGCGGTTTCCGCAGGGCGACATGGTTGACGGCCTCACGGATCATGCCGGCCGACAGGCTGGCGCGTGCGCGGCCGTCACCCGTGATGATCTCGACGACGGCGTTCGCGATGAGGATGCCTCCGTGGTCCGAGATCATCCCCATCAGCATGGTGAGTTCATGGGCCAGCTCCGAGGCCGTCAGACCAGGCCGCGCGGCCAGCATGTAGGAGGGGAAGTCCTCGCCCGGCCGGTTCCGCTTCTCCTCGCCGAGCCTGCCCATGGCGGTGAGGACGCGCGCGGAGGCCTCGGCGGAGCCCGGTCCCGCGTCGAGGATCCGCCAGATGTCCATGAGGGACTCGTCGTCGAGGGATCCGGAGGCGCCCAGGAGTTCACCGGCGACCATCAGGGGCAGCGGCCGGGAGAACTGCGCGGCGAGATCCGCCGTACCCGACCTGCCACCCTGCGCGATGAGCGCGATCAGCTCCTTCGCGGTCCGGCGGATGCTCTCCTTGAGCCTGCGGGTCCGCGGATGCCGCGGGTCCTGGAACGGTTTGAGCGCCGCGTCCCACGCGGCCCGGTAACCGGGGTGGCCGGCGCCGCCCCGCGCCATCATGTTCTCGGCCACCAGCGCGGGAGCGAGCGGCCAGTCGTCCGGGACACGGCCCTCGTTGCGGGCACGCCAGTACTGCATCCCCTTGGGCCACAGCGCGTCGTTCTGGAGCACGTGCAGGGCTTCCGGATAGCCGAGCACCAGCCAGACGGGGACACCCAGCAGGTCCACCGGCGCCACGGCGCCGTGGCGGCGGCGCAGCCGCTCGTGCACGAGGTCCGGGCGGTCCTGGTACTCCCGCCCGAGCAGCGGCTCGGGGCTCAGTTCTTCCAGAGTGGCATCCGGGGCGTGTCCCCCGCTGACTCGTTCCACGTCGGTCTCTTCCCACGGGGCGGTTCACCGCGCCGGAGGCGGGCCGGCGGCGCGGCCGACCGCGCGGCCCTCGGCCAGCAGTGTACGAGTCCGACGCGGTGTGACCGTCGCCGGGCGCCCCCTCGCGGGAGTCGCCGGCGGCCCACCGCGGGAGTCGCCGGCCGCCCACCGCACGTCACTTGACGGTGTGTCAGAAGATACGGACCGGGATCTCGGCGGGGGCCGCGAGCAGATCGGAGATCTCGTCGTCCAGGCGGACCAGGGTGATGGAGGCGCCGGCCATATCGAGCGACGTGCAGTATTCGCCCACATAGCTGCGGCGGACCGCGATGCCCCGCTCCATGAGCTGACGGTGCGCCAGCCCGTACACCAGATACAGCTCGCCGAGGGGGGTGCCGCCCAGGCCGTTGACCATGAGCGCCACGGAGTCGCCGGAGGTGTAGGGGAGATCGTCCACGACGGCGGTGACCAGTTCCCGCACCATCGCGTCCGCCGGCTGAAGTTTCTCGCGCCGCCGCCCCGGCTCGCCGTGGATCCCCACGCCCATCTCGATCTGGTCCCCGGGCAGATCGAACAGCGGGGACCCCTTGGCCGGCGGGGTGCACGCGGTCAGCGCCATCCCCATGGTGCGGGTGACGGAGTTGACCTTCGTACCGATCCGGTGCACCTCGTCGAGGTCCGCTCCGCGTTCCGCCGCCGCGCCCGCGGCCTTCAGCACGAAGAAGTTGCCCGCCACCCCGCGGCGGCCGACCGTGTACGTGGAGTCCTGAACGGACACGTCGTCGTCGATGTACAGCGTACGGACGGTGATCCCGTCGGCCTCGGAGAGCTCCTCGGCCATCTCGAACGCCATGCGGTCGCCGGTGTAGTTGTTGACCAGCAGCAGAACGCCCTTCGGGGACGCCACCCGTTTGACCGTCTCGTACACATAGTCGGCGGGCGGTGCGGAGAAGACGTCCCCCGGACACGCGGCGTCGAGCATTCCCGGGCCCACGTTCATGACATGGGCCGGTTCATGTCCGGACCCCGAGCCCTGGACGAGGGAGACCTTGTCGGCGCGCGGTGCGTCGGCGCGCATGATCAGGTTGTACTCGGGGACATAACGGAGGGTGTCGGGGTTGGCGAGGGCCAGCCCCTGAAGCATCTCGGGTACGTAGTTCTTCGGGTCGTTGACGAACTTCTTCATGGGGTCGGTCGCTCCTCGATCTCGACGCCGGACAGGGACGGAAACAGCACGGGCACGGAAACAGCGGGGCCGGAAACAACGGGGCCCCGGAACAGCGGACGGAACAGCGGGGCCGGACGCGGGGCGCGGAAGCACCCCGGGGCGGGACCGGGTACGGGACCGGTCCCGGGGAGGGTCAGGTGCGCCGGGCCCACTCGTCCGCGACCCGGTCCGCGATCACCGCGACGGCCACGGCTCCCGCGTCGGGAGAGCCGATGCTGCGCTCCCCCGTGTAGCTGGGCCGGCCGCGCCTGGCGAGCATCGGGGTGGTCGCGTCGGCGGCGGTACGGGCCGCCGACGCCGCGACCCGCGCGAGACGGACGGCGTCGGCCGCCGCGCCCTCGCCCTCACCGGTCCGTGTCTCCTTCTCCAGCGCGTCGGTCATCGGGATCAGCGCGTCCAGCAGCGTCTTGTCACCGAGATCGGACCTGCCCCGCGCCTTGATGCCCTCGGCGGCGGCGCGCAGCATGGCGACCGCGTCCGTACGGCCCAGCCGGGACCGGTCGGTGACGGCCCCGGCCGCCCGGAGGAACGCCGTGCCCCACAGCGGTCCCGAGGTGCCGCCCACCCGTCCGGTGATCACCACGGCGACCTTCTTCAGGAACGCCGACGGCGAACCGCGGTCGAAGGAGTCCCAGTCGGCGAGCACGATCTCGAATCCCCGCGCGAGCGAGTATCCGAGGTCGCCGTCGCCCACGACGGCGTCGAGTTCGCTGAACGCGCGCTCGTTGTCCACGGCCGCGCGGGCGATGGTTCTGACGACGAACTCCAGGTCGCTCTCCTGACCGTTCGCACCGCCGCTGTCCATCACACTGCCGCTGTCTCTCTCACTGTCACTGTCTGTTGTCGCTGACATGTCCTCTCCTGACTGGCCTGCTCCGCTGTCACTTCGCGCCGGGGGCGGCGGAGAGCAGGAATTCGAGATCCGCGAGCCGGACGAAAGGACGCGGGTCCGCACCGAAGGGGTCGCTCAGGACCTCCGTGGTGGTCTCCTCAGGCCCGGGGCCGTCCCCCGGTGCGGGGTCGCCCAGGGAGGACACGACCACCAGCGCGCCGGTGAAGTCCTCCTCACCGGTGTAGGCGCTGGGCGTGACGACACACCCGAGGCCCGCGTCCAGTGCCGACAGCAGGCCGTTGCGGCTGTCCTCGATCACGACCGTGCCCGCGAGGCCGAGCCCGAGCCGGTCCACCGCGTACCGGTAGATGTCCGGAGCCGGTTTCTTGCGCGGGACGATGTCTCCGGCGAACACCGCGAAGCGTCCGGCGAGTTCGGGACCCATGGCGAGTTCCAGCACACTCCGTACGGCCGGCTCCGCCGAGGTGGAGGCGACGGCCAGCGTCCAGCCGGCCGCGTCGGCCTCGGCGGCCACCCGCCGTACACCGGGGCGGGGCGGGATGGAGCCGCCGGCGATGATCCCGGTGTACACCTCGGTCTTGCGCCGGTGCCACCGGGCGACCTCCTCACCGAGCGCCGCGGGGTCGTCGGGCAGTCCCGCCTCGGCGACGAACCGGGGGGTGAGGAGCGTCTTCATCCGTTCCTTGCCCCCGCCGACCTTGACCTTCTCGGCGTACTCGGCGTCGCTCCAGCGCACCGGCAGGCCGAACTCCTCGAAGGTCCGGTTGAACGCCGGCAGATGCCCGTAGCGCTCGGTGTCGGCGAGTACTCCGTCGCAGTCGAAGACGAGGGCGGGCACGGTGTCACCCGGCCCGGCCGGCGCTGCCGAAGAGCGTCATGAGCGAACCGGCCATTCCGATGACGTCCTGGCGGACGGAGCGGAACAGCGAAGGCGGATCCCATTTCTGCTTCTCCGCGGCCGATTCGAGGAAAGCGAGACCCGACTTCATGAATGTTTCCTTGAGAGCGGTCGAGATATTGACCTTCGCGCACCCCCGGGAGATCAGGTCGCGGAACTGCTCGTCGGACAGACCGCTGCCGCCGTGGAGCGCGATCGGCACGGGGTAGGCGGCGACGATGTCGGACACCCGCTGGAAATCGAGGACCGGTGCGCGTTTGTACGTTCCATGAGCGTTTCCGATGGCGGGCGCGAAGACGTCCACACGCGTCGTCGTGAGGAATTCCAGCGCCACGTCCAGATCCTGCTGGGCGGCCGTGCTGTCGGTGCCGATCCCGTCCTCGACACCCGTGATGGACTCGATCTCGCCCTCGACATGGGCGCCGTGGGAACGGGCCTCGGCGACGACCTCCACCGTTTGCCGCATATTCTCCTTCACCGGCAGATGAGAGGCGTCGAACAGCACGGAATTCCAGCCCCGGCGCAGACACTCGGTGATGACCTCACGCTCCGGACAGTGGTCGAGATGCAGGCTGACCGGGACCTCGATACCCGCCGTCATGGAGGTCCACAGGGCGTGGAGCACATCGCTGCCGATCGATTTGACCGTCTTGACGGACGTCTGCACGATCAGGGGCGACGATTTCTCCACGGCGGCCGCGAGGACCGCCTCCATCGTGAGATCGTTGAAGACATTGATGGCCGGCACGCCGTAACGCTCTTCGAAGGCGTCGGACAGAATGTCGGTCAGCGGCACGACGGGCACAGCGACTCCTGGGATCGGGCTCACCCAATGGGGCCCGGCCCTTCTCGCGGGGGACCGGACACTCCAGGTCCATTCGACGCCTGTCGGCGGGGCGCCGCCACTCAGCCGCGTTCGGCCGGTCCGGCCACGCGGCCTACAGACCTCCCGGCAGACCACCTGACAGACCTCCGCCGGGCCGGTCAGCCGTCCCGCTGCGGCCGCTCGTCGGCCCCCTGCGCCTTGGCCCGCTGCTCGTTGGCGTAGTTGATGTAGTTGTAGACGGTGAAGCGGCTGACGCCGAGGGCGCTCGCCACCGTCTCCACGCCATGGCGCACGGTGAAGGCTCCGCGCGCCTCCAGTATCCGGACGACCGACTGCTTGGTCTTGCGGTCGAGATCCGCGAGCGGCATACCGTGCTGCCGCTCCAGCGCCGCCAGGATGTGATCCAGGGACTCCGAGAGCTGGGGCAGCCGTACGGCGAGGATGTCCGCGCCCTCCCAGGCGAGCACGACATCGTCGGGCCTGGCCTCCTGCGGCGCGAGCAGTTCGCCGCCCATGGCGTCCACCAGCGGCTTGACGGCCGTGATGAAGGGATGGTCCAGCGCGTCGGTCACCGGCCGTCCTCCGCTCTCAGGCCCCCGGTGCCGTCGCCGTTGTCGGTGTCATCGGCGTCATCGACATCATCGTCCGCGATCACACTGATCTGGAGCGAGACCCGGGTCGCGCCGACGGCCAGCGAGCGGCGCAGCAGCGCGTCCACCGTGCCGAGCACCGCGTCCGTACCGCCCTCCGCCGTATTGCCGAACGGTCCCACGTCCACCGCGTCCAGCCCGGCGCCCTGGACGATCTCGCGGGCCACCACCGCGTGCGCGGGCGGCTCGTCGAGGTCGAAGGGTTCGGTCGTGAACTCGACTCTCAGTCGCACTGTGCCTCCCTCGCACCGGCCCGGGACGAGGACGACCCTAACCGACCGTGTGACCGGCCGCGGATCTCCCGGGTACGGCGCCGGGTACGGCACGGGCGCCTTCCGGCCGGTCCGGTTGTCGTGATCGTTCCGGCTGTCGTCGTGAGCGTTCCGGCTGCCGCACGGATCATCGTCCGGTCAGATCCCGCTGCATCAGGACCGTGTCGAGCCGGCGGCCGTGCTTGTGGCCGACCCCCGTCAGCCGTCCCGCCTCGACGAAGCCGAAGCGCCGGTGCAGGGCGGCCGACGCGCCGTCGTCGGTGTCCACGAGGACCGCGACCATCTGCTCCGTCCCGGCCTCGGCGCATCCGGCCAGCAGCGTGCCCAGCAACGCGCCGCCGAGCCCTTGCCCCGTGCGCCCGGGAGCCAGATAGACGCTGTCCTCCACGGTGTGCCGGTAGGCCGGCTTCGTACGCCAGGGCGCGGCGTACGCGTACCCCGCCACCTCACCGGACACCTCGGCGACCAGGAACGGCAGACGGCGCCCGGCGAGTTCGTCGAGCCGGTCCCGCCATGCCCCGGGGCCCGGCGGTGTCTCCTCGAAGGTGATCACGGTGTGGACGACGTAGTACGCGAAGATCGCGGCGACCGCCGCGAGGTCTCCGGGAGCGGCCGGGCGGACGACCACGTCCGGGGACGGCTGCCGGATTTCCGCCGTGTTCATCCGTCACCTCTTGACAGTCCAGGAGCCCCAGAGGCAGGCTTTCCATCAAGCAGAAGATGACTTCCGCAATACGGAAGGAGCGCCTGACTCCTCATGGCCCCTCTCACCACGAACGGGCGCGGCACAGAGCAGCGCTTCGATGTGAACCTGTCCATCCTCTTCACCGAGCTCCCCCTTCTGGAGCGCCCCGCCGCCGCCGCGGCCGCGGGTTTCACCGCGGTGGAGCTGTGGTGGCCCTGGATCGACACCCCCACCCCGCCGCAGCGCGAGCTGGACGCCCTCAAGACGGCGCTCGACGACGCCGGCACCCGGCTCGTGGGGCTGAACTTCTACGCGGGGCGGCTCCCCGGACCCGACCGCGGCGCGCTCTCCGTACCCGGCGAGGAGGCCGAGCGGTTCCGCGCCAATGTCGAGGTGGCCGCGGGTTTCGCCGCCTCCGTCGACTGCCCCGCGCTCAACGCGCTGTACGGCAACCGCGTCGAGGGGGTCGACCCGCATCTCCAGGACACCCTGGCCCTGGACAGTCTGGTGCTGGCCGCGCGGGCGGCGAGCGAGGCCGGCGCGATCCTGCTGATCGAGGCGCTCAACAAGCCGGAGTCCCCGCTCTATCCGCTGGTGAGCGCGGAGTCCGCGATCGCGGTCGTCGACCGGGTCAACGAGGCCACGGGGCTCGACAACGCGGCGTTCCTGCTCGATCTCTACCACCTGTCGATGAACGGCGAGGACCTGAACGAGGTCATCGAACGCTATGCCGACAAGACCGGCCATGTACAGATCGCGGACAACCCCGGCCGGGGCGCCCCGGGCACCGGATCGCTGCCGCTGGACGACCTCGTCGGACGGCTGCGGAAGGCCGGTTACGCCGGCTGGATCGGTCTGGAGTACAAGCCGGGGGACCGCCCGAGCGCCGAGGCCTTCGACTGGCTCGCCAACTGACCATCTTCACGGGCGTGTCGAGACGCACGCGCGTGTGCTGAAAGAGGGCACCTCATGAGCAATCCCCCCAAGATCGCGTGGATCGGCCTGGGCATCATGGGCTCGCCCATGTCGGAGAACCTGATCAAGGCCGGTTACCCGGTGACCGGCTTCACCCTGGAGCAGCCCAAGCTGGACCGGCTGGCCGCGGCCGGCGGCACGGTCGCCGGCTCGGTCGCCGAGGCGGTACGGGACGCCGATGTGATCGTCACGATGGTGCCCGCCTCCCCGCAGGTCGAGGCGATCGCCTACGGCGAGGACGGCATTCTGGAGAACGCCCGGCGGGATGCCCTGCTGATCGACATGTCGTCCATCACCCCGGGCACCTCGGTGGAGCTGGCCAGGAACGCGGCGGAGAAGGGCATCCGGGTCCTGGACGCCCCGGTCTCCGGGGGCGAGGCCGGCGCCGTCGAGGCGGTCCTCTCCATCATGGTCGGCGGTGAGCGGGCCGACTTCGACGAGGCCAGGCCGCTGTTCGACGCCCTCGGCAAGACCGTCGTGCTGTGCGGGCCGCACGGCGCGGGCCAGACGGTGAAGGCCGCCAACCAGCTCATCGTCGCGGTCAATATCCAGGCCTGCGCCGAGGCCGTGGTCTTCCTGGAGAAGTCCGGGGTGGACCTCACGGCGGCCCTCGACGTCCTCAACGGCGGTCTGGCCGGGTCGACCGTACTGACCCGCAAGAAGGACAACTTCCTGAACCGCGACTTCAAGCCCGGCTTCCGGATCGATCTGCACCACAAGGACATGGGCATCGTCACGGACGCCGCCCGCGCCGTCGGCGCCGCGCTTCCGGTCGGCGCCGTGGTCGCCCAACTGGTCGCCTCCCTGCGCGCCCAGGGCGACGGCGGCCTGGACCACTCCGCACTGCTGCGCTCCGTGGAGCGCCTCTCCGGCGATCAGGTCTGACTCCCGGGACCGCCGCCGGACCTCAGTACCCGGGCGGCGCCAGCGCTGACACCTGTCCTGTCGCGCCCAGGCGCTGCCGCCGCCCGGACCCATCCGCGCGAGAGCGCGGAGCACGGACGTTCCCGTGCTCCGCGCTCTTCCGCGTTCTGCTCCCTGCCCCGCCCGGGCGCGGCAGGGCAGCGGCGTGGCAGGGCAGGGGCAGGGTCAGGACAGGGTCAGGGTCAGGGGCAGAACGGGACGGGCGGGTCAGGACGGGACGGGAGAAGCCGACGGCCCCCGCACCGGATTCCTCCGGTGCGGGGGCCGCGTCCCTCCGCCGCTGTTCGGTCGGGGACAGCGGCGGATCAGGGTCAGGTCAGTTCGGATCCGGTCAGCGGCAGGATCTCCGTGGGCGCGTGCCACGGCTCCGTGGCGAGGTCCTCGAACTCGTTCACACTCGCGATGTCACTGCCGCTCATCGAGATGTTCGTGACGCGTTCGAGGATCGCCTCGACCACGACCGGGACCCGGTGCTCGGCGGCGAGCTTCTTCGCCTCCTCGAAGGCCGGCAGGAGCCCGCCGGGTTCGGTGACCCGGATCGCCTTGCACCCCAGTCCCTCGGCGACCTTGACATGGTCGACGCCGTAGACGCCCAGTTCGGGCGAGTTGATGTTCTCGAACTCCAGGTTGACCTGGAAGTCGATGTCGAAGGTGCGCTGTGCCTGGCGGATCAGCCCCAGGTAGGAGTTGTTCACCAGCACATGCACATACGGGATGCGGTGCTGGGCGCCGACCGCCAGCTCCTCCAGCATGAACTGGAAGTCGTAGTCGCCGGAGAGCGCGACGACCGTGGCCTCGGGATCGGCGACGGCCACCCCCAGCGCCGCGGGGACGGTCCAGCCGAGCGGGCCCGCCTGGCCGCAGTTGATCCAGTGGCGCGGCCGGTAGACATGCAGCATCTGCGCGCCGGCGATCTGGGAGAGGCCGATGGTGGTGACATAGCGGGTCTCGGGGCCGAAGGCCCGGTTCATCTCCTCGTACACCCGCTGGGGCTTGAGCGGCACATTGTCGAAGTGCGTACGGCGGTGGAGCGTGGCCTTGCGCTCCCACGCGGAGGCGGCCCAGGTGGTGCGGTCGGGCAGTCCGTCCGAGTCCTTCAGCTCCTTCGCCACCTCGACGAAGAGCTCCAGGGCGGCCTTGGCGTCCGAGGCGATCCCGTAGTCCGGTGCGAAGATCTTGCCGATCTGGGTGGGCTCGATGTCGACATGGACGAAGGTCCGTCCCCGCCGGTACACATCGAGCTTCCCGGTGTGGCGGTTGGCCCAGCGATTGCCGATACCGAGGACGAAGTCCGACTCCAGGAAGGTCGCGTTGCCGTAGCGGTGCGAGGTCTGGAGACCCACCATGCCGGCGTTCAGCTCGTGGTCGTCCGCGATGGTCCCCCAGCCCATCAGGGTGGGGATGACCGGAACGCCCGTCAGTTCGGCGAACTCGACCAGCAGTTCGGAGGCGTCGGCGTTGATGATGCCGCCGCCCGCGACGATCAGCGGGCGCTCGGACGCGTTGAGCATCCGGAGGGCCTTCTCGATCTGCGCACGGCTCGCGACGGGCTTGTAGACCGGCAGCGGCTGGTAGGTCTCGGGGTCGAACTCGATCTCGGTGAGCTGGACATCGAGCGGCAGATCGACGAGCACCGGGCCCGGCCGGCCCGAGCGCATGAGATGGAAGGCCTGCTGGAGAACGCCGGGGACCTGGGCGGCCTCCAGGACCGTGGTCGCGGCCTTGGTGACGGGCCGTGCGATCGACGCGATGTCGACGGCCTGGAAGTCCTCCTTGTGGATCACCGCGGTCGGGGCCTGGCCGGTGATGCAGAGGATCGGGATCGAGTCACCGGTGGCGGAGTAGAGGCCGGTGATCATGTCCGTGCCGGCGGGGCCCGACGTACCGACGCAGACACCGATGTTGCCCGGGTGGGTACGGGTGTACCCCTCGGCCATGTGTGAGGCGCCCTCGACATGGCGGGCGAGCGTGTGGTGGATCCCCCCGGACGCCTTCAGGGCCGCGTAGAAGGGGTTGATCGCGGCGCCCGGCACACCGAACGCGTTGGTCACACCCTCGCACTTGAGGATCTCAACTGCCGCTCGGGCAGCGGTCATTCGAGGCATGGAGTTCTCCTGCTTGGGCCGGCGGATTCGGGCTCTGTCGCGCCACCTGAGAGTCGATTCCGTAATACGGAAGTTTAGTTCTGCTATATGGAATCAATCTAAGGCGGGGCTCCGCGCGGCGTCAAGGGATGCCGGAAGAGCCTCCCGAGGGCCTCGCCCGTGGTGGACGATGGACACCGGGCGCGATGGATCACGGCCGGAGGGGGCACGGGTGACGGAGAGGCACATGACGGAGAACGTGTGGGTGAGCTGCCCGTCCTGCGGCGGCGGGCACGCCTTCGTGGCGGCGGTCCATCCCTGCGCGTGCGGGGCTCCGGTGACACCCCCGCTGGCCGACGACGTACCCGTGGAGCCGATCACGTACCGCAGTTGGGCCGAGGAGTGGGTGGCCGTGCGCTGTACCGCGTGCGGACGCGAGGACGACTGGCCACGGCCGGAGCTGGGCTGTCCGTGCGGCACGGTGCTACGGATTCCGGTACGGCCGATGAGTCCCACGGCCCCGGGGACGTCGGGGGCGCCGGGGGCATCGGGAGCCCCGGGGACCTCGGGGGCTCCTGTGGCGCCAGGGGCTCCGGAGACCTTCGTGTCACCGGAGGCCACGGGGGTCACGGGGATTCCGGAGACCGGGACGCACGCCGGGGCGCCGGCCGCCGGCGGAGCCGACCGGGCCGGGCCGCTGCCCCTCACGGGCCCGCCCGCGCATATCCCGCTGCCGCGGACCGCGGCGTCACCACGCCCCTCGTTCCGTCCGCTGACGATCCGTAGCGCCCACGACGTGGTGACGGCCGCGGCGCTCTATCTGCGCTGGCTGGGCTTCAAGAACGTCGTCAGGGCCGGGGAGGGAACGGAAACCGCGTCGTATGTGATCGATCTGCGCGGCCGGGGCGTGGTCGCCCAGGTGGAGCCGACCACCCGTCCCGTCACCCCGCGCGCCGTCGAGTGCCTCTGGCTCAACGGTCTCAACGCCTCGGCGGTGGGCGTCTTCTTCTCCCTCTCCGGGTACGCGGACAATGCCCTCGCCCGCGCCGGCGACCTGGGCGTGCCGCTCTTCGTCCTGGACCTCACCGGCACTCCCCGGCCAATCAACGGCCCGGCGGACGAACTGCTCGCGGCCGGCGCGCGGCCCCCCGGCGCATAGTCCCTCCCCGGTCGGTCCACGGGGCCGTTCCGGCCGGTCGGCGGGGCCGTTCCCGCGCGGGGTCGGTGCGTGCGGCTCCCCCGCGATCAGCGCGTACGGCCGGTCCGTGGCAGCGGCGCCGTCCCGTACGGGGTCAGGTGCCGGGTGAACCACTCCGTGGCGAGATGGGACACGGCTTCCAGCGCACCGGGCTCCTCGAAGAGATGGGTCGCTCCCGGCACGATCGCGACCTGGTGCTCACCGCGCAGACGCTGGGCCGCCTCGCGGTTGAGGCGCAGTACGTCGGTGTCGGAGCCGCCGACGATGAGCAGCGTGGATGCCCGTACCTCGGCGAGCCGGCCCGCCGCCAGATCGGGACGGCCGCCGCGTGAGACCACCGCCGCGATGTCCGTATGCGGCTCGGCCGCCGACACCAGAGCCGCCGCGGCACCGGTGCTGGCACCGAAGTAGGAGACGGGCAGGGCCCGTTCGCGGCGCAGCCACAGGGTGGCCAGGGTGAGCCGCTCGGCCAGCAGGCCGATGTCGAAGACATGGGTACGGTCCTCCGCCTCGTCCGGCGTGAGCAGGTCGAACAGCAGGGTGCCGAGGCCCGCCCGGTGCAGTGCCGACGCCACGGCCTGGTTGCGGGGACTGTGCCGGCTGCTTCCGCTGCCGTGCGCGAAGGCCACGATGCCCGGCGCGCCCCTCGGCACCACCAGGATCCCGGGCAGCTCCGTCCGTCCCGCCCGCACCACGACCTCCGGGTCCCGTGCGCTATGCCCGGCCGTTCCCCCGTCCGTGCCCGTACGGCTGGGGGCGCGGGTGCCGGAGAGCGCGGCGTTCTCCCCGGCCTCCCCCTCACCTGCCTCCCCCTCCCCGGGCACCGGTTCCCCCGACACCGCTTCCCCCGGCACCGCTTCCCCGGACCTCGCCCCACGGGCGAGCAGGGCCGCGACCTCGTCGTCACTGGTCTGCGCGAAGTCCACGTACCACTGGCCGACCGAACCGAAGTACTCCGGCGACGACAGACACACCACGGCGTCGGCCTCCTGGCCCAGCCAGCCCAGGGCCTCGGCCGGTGCCAGCGGTACGGCGAGCACCACCCGCGCGGCACCGCGCGCCCGTGCCACCCGGCAGGCGGCGAACGCGGTGGACCCCGTGGCGATGCCGTCGTCGACGATCACGGCGGTCCTGCCCGTGAGCCCGACGGGCGGGCGGTCCCCCCGGTAGCGCCGCAGCCGCCGCTCCAGCGCCGCGCGCGCGGTCCGCTCCACCGCCGCGCGTTCGTCCGGGGCGACCCGTGCGGCGCGGAGCACATCGTCATTCATGATCCTCACGCCGCCCTCGCCGATCGCGCCGAATCCCAGCTCGGGCTGGTACGGCACGCCCAGCTTGCGGACGGCGATCACGTCCAGCGGCGCGCCGAGCGCGCGGGCGACCTCGTACGCCACCGGAATTCCGCCGCGCGGCAGCCCCAGCACCACGGGATCGTCGAGATCCGTCCGTTCCACTTCTTCGGCCAGCCGTTTCCCGGCGGCCGTTCGGTCGACGAAGCGCATGGTCCGCCTCCTCTCCCGGGGCCCTGCGGCCCGCATCGGGAACTCTCTCCATCCAACCCGAAAACACCCGAACCGGCAGGACCGGGATCCCCGCCCGAAGGCGGGGGAAGCCGCCCCATAGCGCCGGGAGGGCTCCGGGTGGAGTCTGGATATGAGGATCCCGTGGGTCGCCGGGGGCTTCGTGCGCCGCCGCCGCGACATCTCCGAGGAGGCGGCAGCCATGACCACCACGACCGACACCACGTTGCACGGTCTCCCCCACGAGCACCGTGAGCGGCTCATGGCCGGCGCGTGCCGGGTGAACTTCGCCGAGGGCACGCGCATCTTCGACGAGGGGCAGCCCGCGGACCGCTTCTGGATCGTGCGCAGCGGCTGCGTGATCCTCGATGTACGGGTGCCGGGCCGCCGCCCGGCGGAGATAGCGTCCCTGGGCGCGGGCAGTCTCGTCGGCTGGTCCTGGCTCTTTCCGCCGTTCGTCTGGCAGCTCGGGGCGGAGGCCATGACGCTGGTGCGCACCTACGAGTTCGACGCGGCGCACGTACGGCGGATGTGCGGCGCCGATCCGGTGTTCGGCCAGGCCGTGGCGCTCTGGATCGGAGGGATTCTCGCCCACCGGCTGCACGAGGCGCGGACCCGGCTCCTCGACCTGTTCGCGCCGCACGGGAGCAGCGAGGGACCGATGCCGTGAGGGGGCGGCCGCGAGGGGGCGGCCGGCAGCGCGGGCAGCCGGCCGCACATGGCCGGAATAGTCATGCACCGAGTGCGAGTTGGCACGGTGATCGAGTAATTCCGAGGGCACGTGGGAGACGAGACAATGGTTACTCTGAAGGAGTCCGTGGGCCGGTACGGGATCTGGAGCTCGGGACTCCGTTCCGAGGAGGCCCTCGCGAGCGGTGAGGCCCGTGAGGCCGCCGCCGAGCTGGAGGAGCTCGGCTTCGGCGCGGTCTGGCTGGGCATGAGCGGTGCCGAGCACGCGGTCCCGCTCATCGAGGCCACGTCGCGGCTCACGGTCGCCACCGGCATTCTCAGCATCTGGCGGTACGAGGCCGCCGACGCCGCCGCCGACTTCCTGCGGGTGGAGTCCGAGCACCCCGGACGCTTCGTGCTCGGTATCGGTGCCAGCCATGCCAAGCTCGCCGCGCAGTACCGCCGCCCCTACGCGTCGATGGTCGAATACCTCGACGGTCTGGACGCGGGCGGGGTTCCGGCCGGACGGGTCGTACTGGCCGCGCTCGGCCCGAAGATGCTCGAACTCTCCCGTGACCGCGCGGGCGGTGCCCACCCCTATCTGGTCACCCCCGAGCACACCGCGCAGGCCCGGGACATCCTCGGCCAGGGACCGCTCCTCGCCCCCGAGCTGAAGGTCGTCCTGGACACCGACCCGGAGTCCGCCCGCGCCACGGCCCGTGACTATCTCGCCATGTATCTCGGCCTGCCGAACTACACGAACAGCTTCCTGCGGCTCGGCTTCACGGAGAACGACTTCAAGGACGGCGGCAGCGACCGGCTCATCGACGCGGTCTACGCGTGGGGAGACGACACGCGGATCCGGCAGCGTATCGACGCCTTCCACGAGGCCGGCGCGGACCATGTCGCCCTCCAGGTCGTGGAGCCGGGAAGCACGGCGGGAGCGCCGGGGCCGCTGCCCCGCGCCGGATGGCGCCGGCTCGCCGAGGTACTGGCCTGACGGCCGCGCCCCTGCGGCCGGTCACCGGGAACAGGTGACCGGCGGCGGGCCCGGCCACCGGCATCGGGGCGGGTGCCGCCGCCGGGCCGGGTGACCGGCGGCAGGCCCGGTGACCGGTGGCGAGCCCGGTGACCGGTGCGAGCCCGGTGACCGGCCATGGGCCCCTGGCTGAGACGTCCCGCCCTGCGTATGACGCCCGGCGGGTACGACCCGCACGTATCCCCGGCCCCCGGGCCCCCCGGCCCCGGGACCCGCCCACGGCTCGACCGTGCCCCGCCCCGGGACCCACCGGGAGAAGGCTCAGGCCGAGAACCGCTCCCGCAGTTCGATCTTTCTGACCTTCCCGCTCACGGTCATGGGGAAGGCATCCACGATCTCCAGCCGGCGCGGGATCTTGTAGTGCGCGAGCCGCTCCCGGCAGTACGCCACGATCTCGTCCGTCGTCGGCGGCCGCGCGGGATCGCGGGGGATCACACACGCCAGGATCTCCTCGCCGTACTTCGCGTCCGGTACGCCGACCACCTGCACATCCATGACCTCGGGGTGGCCGTGCAGAAACTCCTCGATCTCGCGCGGGGAGACATTCTCACCCCCGCGTATGATCATGTCCTTGATCCGGCCGACGATCTGCGCGTAGCCGTCCTCCCTGATCACCGCGAGGTCGCCGGTGTGCATCCAGCGGCCCGCGTCGATGACCTCCGCCGTACGCTCCGGTTCGTTCCAGTAGCCGAGCATCACGCTGTAGCCCCGGGTGCACAGTTCGCCCGCCTCGCCGCGCGGCAGCGTCACCCCGGTCACCGGATCGATCACCTTGACCTCGACATGGGGCAGCGCCCGGCCGACCGTGCCCGTACGGCGTTCGAGATCGTCGTCACGGCGGGTCTGGGTGGAGACCGGGGAGGTCTCGGTCATCCCGTAGCAGATGGACACCTCGGACATGTTCATCTCGGCGACCACCCGCTTCATCACCTCCACCGGGCAGGGCGAGCCCGCCATGATCCCGGTGCGGAGCGAGGAGAGGTCGTACGACGCGAAATCGGGGAGGTTCAGCTCCGCGATGAACATCGTCGGCACCCCGTACAGCGAGGTGCAGCGCTCCTGCCCGACCGCGCGCAGGGTCGCCGCCGGGTCGAAGGACGGCGCCGGGATGACGACGCACGCCCCGTGGGAGGTGGCACCGAGATTGCCCATCACCATGCCGAAGCAGTGGTAGAACGGGACGGGCAGACAGACCCGGTCGTGCTCCGTGTAACCGACCGTCTCCCCCACGAAATAGCCGTTGTTGAGGATGTTGTGGTGGGAGAGGGTGGCACCCTTGGGGAAGCCGGTGGTGCCCGAGGTGTACTGGATGTTGATCGGGTCGTCGCAGGACAGCCCTGCCTCGCGCACCGCGAGCTGATCATCCGTCACCTCCCCTGCCGCCGACAGCAGTTCGTCCCAGCTCGGACCGCCGATGTAGTGCACGGAGCGCAGCGCGGGGCAGCGGCCGCGCACCTGCTCGACCAGGGCGCGGTAGTCACTGGTCCGGTGGGCGGAGGAGGCGATCAGCACCGAGGTCCCGGACTGCTGGAGTACGTACTCCACCTCGTGGGAGCGGTAGGCGGGATTGATGTTGACCATGATCGCGCCGATACGGGCCGTCGCGTACTGCGTGAGCACCCACTCGGGGCAGTTGACGGCCCAGATGCCGACCCGGTCGCCCTTCGCCACACCGCGCCCCAGCAACGCCCGCGCCAGCTCGTCGACCGCCGCCCCGAACTCCGTATAGGTCCAGCGGCGTCCCGACGGCACATCGACCAGCGCCTCACGGTCGCCGTGGAGGGCGACCGTCCGGGCGAGGTTCGCGCCGATGGTGTCGCCGAGCAGCGGGGCCGTACCGGTGCCGTGCGTGTACGCGTACGAGCGCGACCGCGACCGCGACCGCGGGGACGGTACCGGCCGCGACGACGGGGCCGGTACCGGGGCCCGGCCCGGGGCTGAGGAAGAAGTCGGGTCCGTCATCCCAGGTCCCCCTCGTCGTACTCGGCCGACGATCCCGCGGCCGTACGCTCCCGCAGCTCGATCCGGCGGATCTTCCCCGACACGGTCTTGGGCAGCTCGGCGAACTCCAGCCGGCGGACGCGCTTGTACGGCGCGAGGACGGAGCGTGAGTGGGCGAAGATCACCTTCGCCGTGTCGGGGCCCGGCTCCCAGCCCTCGGCGAGTACGACATACGCCTTGGGCACGGCCAGCCGCAGCGGATCGGGCGCGGGGACCACTGCGGCCTCCGCCACCGCCTCGTGCTCCAGCAGCGCGCTCTCCAGCTCGAACGGCGAGATCTTGTAGTCGGACGCCTTGAAGACGTCGTCGGAGCGGCCGATGTAGGTGATGTAGCCGTCGGCGTCCCGCGCGCCGATGTCACCGGTCCGGTAGTAGCCGCCCGCCATCGCCTCCGCGGTCCGGTCGGGATCGCCGTGGTAGCCGGTCATCAGCCCCACCGGGTAGGTGGAGAGGTCGAGGCAGATCTCCCCCTCGTCCACACCGGGCACCCCGGTGACCGGGTCGACCAGCGTGACCCTGAAGCCGGGCGTGGGCCGTCCCATGGACCCGGCCTTCAGCGACTGGCCGGGGGAGTTGGCGATCTGGACGGCGGTCTCGGTCTGGCCGAAGCCGTCCCTGACCGTCACGCCCCAGGCGCGGCGGACCGTCTCGATCACCTCGGGGTTGAGCGGCTCGCCCGCGGCCACGGCCTCGCGCGGCGGTGTGCGGAGCTGGGAGAGATCCGCCTGGATGAGCATCCGCCACACGGTGGGCGGGGCGCAGAAGCTGGTGACCCCGGCGGCGTCCATCTCGGCCATCAGCCTGGCCGGGTCGAAGCGGGTGTAGTGGTGGATGAAGACGGTCGCCTCGGCGTTCCAGGGGGCGAAGAGATTGGACCAGGCGTGCTTGGCCCAGCCGGGTGAGGCGATGTTCAGATGGACATCACCGGGCTTGAGCCCGATCCAGTACATCGTCGCGAGATGGCCCACGGGGTACGAGACATGGGTGTGCTCGACGAGCTTGGGGCGTGCGGTCGTGCCCGAGGTGAAGTACAGCAGCAGCGGGTCGTCCGCATGGGTGACCCCGTCGGGCGTGAAGCTCTCCGGCCGGCCGTACGCCTCCTCGTACGGGAGCCACGTCCCGGGGCCGTCGCCCGGCGCGGCGGGACCGCCCACCACGATCCTGGTGAATCCGCCCGGGATGCCCGAGAACTTGCCGGTGTCCTCGGCGCGGGCGATCACATGGCGGGCCCGGCCGCGCGCGACGCGGTCCCGCAGATCGGCGGGGCCGAGGAGGGGGGTCGCCGGGATGACGACGGCCCGCAGTTTCATCGCGGCGAGCGCGGTCTCCCACAGCTCGGCCTGGTTGCCGAGCATGACGACGATCCGGTCCTCGGCCCGGACACCCCGCTCACGCAGCCAGTTCGCGACCCGGTTGGAGCGGGCGGACATCTCGGCGAAGGTGAGCCGGGTCCTGCGCCCGTCCTCCTCGACGATGTGCAGGGCGACCCGGTCGTTGCCCTCGGCGATCCGGTCGAACCAGTCCAGCGCCCAGTTGAAGCGGGTCGGCCGCGGCCAGGTGAAGCCCTCGTACGCCGTCGCGTAGTCCTCCCGGTGCGCCAGCAGAAAGTCCCGGGCCGCTCTGAACTCCTCGGTCGGACCGCTCGGCGTCCTTGCCGTCATCTGTCCTCCTCCTCGCCTGACCGACACGGGGCGTGCCGGCCCCGTACCGCTCTCGTACACCCACGCCCGTTCCGCTTCGTACCGCCGCTTCGTACCGCCGGTCCCCGCCCGGCTCACGGCGCCCGCCGCGCGTCCGGTCCCGCCGACGGGCCCCGGCAGGGGGCGGACAGGCCCTAGCATCGTGTAATCAGTGACGCAGGTCTCACCACCCCCGGACGGGGGTGGTGGCGCGGGGGCCGCGGTGCGGGCGGGAGGAAAGTGGCATGGCCGAGGCGGTGGAGATGCGGTCGGCGCTGGCACGGCTGCGCAGGACGACCGGGCTGACCGTGGCCTTCGGCGGGCTGACGCACGAGGTGGGAGAGCTGCGGATCGCCGAGCTGAACGGCACCGCGACAAGCGCCCTGCGCGGGCTCGCGATCTCCTCGGGCAACGGTCTGGGGGGCAAGTCGATCGCCATGGCCAGGCCCTGCGCGGTGACGGACTACCGGGAGGCGCGGCACATCAGCCACGAGTACGACGCGGCGGTGGCGGCGGAGGGGCTGCGCTCGGTGCTCGCGGTACCCGTCGTCGTACGGCGCCGGGTGCGCGGGGTGCTGTACGGCGCGCTGCGCAGCGCGCTGCCGATCGGCGAGCGCGCCTTCGACGCGGCGGTCGCCGCCGCGCGGGACGTGGAGCAGGCGCTCGTCGTACGGGACGAGGTGCGGCGGCTGCTCTCGGTGACCCGTGAGGCGACGGCGGGCGCCGGGGCCTGGGAGGAGGTCAGGGCGGCCCACAGTGAGCTGCGCGCGCTGGCCCCGCGGATCGTGGACGCGGAGCTGCGCGAGGAGCTGCTCGCCGTCTGCGGGCGCCTCGCGGGGGCCTCCCGCCCGGCGGACGCTCCCCCGCGCCCGCTGCCCGTGAGGCTGGCGCCGCGCGAGGTGGATGTTCTCGGCTGTGTCGCGGCGGGCTCGACCAACACGACGACGGCGGAGCTGCTGGGGCTCCGCCCGGAGACGGTGAAGGGCTATCTGCGCTCGGCGATGCGCAAGCTGGGCACGCACACCAGGCTGGAGGCCGTGGTGGCGGCCAGACGGGCCGGTCTGCTGCCGTAGCGCCAGGGCCGCCGCGGGAGCCCTGGCCGCCCTTGCTGCCCTGGCTGCCCCGGCCGCCGCCCCTGGGCAGCGGGCGCTCTTGCTCCCCCGGTAGCCGCCGCCTGGCCGCCTCGGCTGCTGCGGCTGTTTCGGCAGGCCAGCCCCGGAGCGGCCCCGAGCGGGCGCGTGCGCGGCGCCAGGAGTGCGTCAAAATCCGGCCCCTCCCGGTCAACGCTCCGTCATGGGCCCGGCGATTCGCGCTCTCCCGGGCATAGCTTCCCGGTGTCAGACAGCGAACGACTCCCCTGGGAGGACACCATGGAGCGCCTCATCACCGAGGACGCGGGGGCGAGGCCGGACGCGGACCGGGGCTCCGCCTCCGACGCCGCCCCGGACTCCGATCCCGACCCGGACCCTGATTCCGACCCCGACTCCGACCCGGGTCCCGGCCTCGGCTCGGGTCCCGGCGTCGGCTCGGGTCCCGGCCTCGGCTCCGACCCCGACACATTCCGTGCGACGAGAGCGCTGTACGTACCCGTACGGCTCGGCTCGTACGGCGGGCAGCAGTTGCGCTTCGCCCGTACCCCGCTCGGCGCGCGGACCGCGATCGGTTTCACCAGCGCCCGGAGGCTGACCGCCGTCCTCGGTGAGCGACAGGCGTGGATCAGGCTCGCGGAGCCGGTCCTGCGGGCGCTGGCCGCACCGCTCGGGGCCGCGATCGTCACGGTGGACCCCCAGCTCACCGCCCCCGCCACAGGTCCGGCGACGCCACCGGTACCGGAGCCGGGGCCGGGGACGGGGACGGGGACGGTACCGGGGCCGGGGCCGGGGCCTCGGAAGGCACCGGTCAGCACCTGTACGCGCCGCGCCCCGGAGCTGCCGGAGACGATGCCGGTATGACCGCGGAAACGTCCCTGCTGGTCAGCGGGGTGAACACTCCGCCCGTCTGGCCCGCGTCCGCCGTCCTCGCGCCCGGTGGCGACATCGCGGTGGCCGGGGTCGGTCTCGCCGAGCTGGCCGACCGCTACGGCACCCCGGCGTACATCCTGGACGAGGACGAGGTGCGGGCCCGCGCGCGGGCGTGGCGGCAGGCGCTGCCCGGCGCCGATGTCGTCTACGCCGCCAAGGCCTTCCTCTGCCGGGCGGTCGTCGACTGGATCGAGCAGGAAAGTCTCGGACTCGACGTCTGCTCGGCGGGCGAACTGGAACTGGCCGCCACCCGTGGCTTCCCGTCCGAGCGGATCGTGCTGCACGGCAACGCCAAGTCCCCCCGGGATCTGCGCACGGCGCTGCGGCTCGGCGTCGGCAGGATCGTCATCGACTCGGCCTGCGAGACGGCCAGGATCGCCGCGCAGGTGCCGGGGCCCGCTCCCCAGCGGGTGATGGTCCGCGTACTGCCCGGGATCGAGGCGGGCGCGCACCCCAAGATCCGTACCGGAACGGAGGGCCAGAAGTTCGGCCTCTCGATCGCGGACGGCTCGGCGGCGGACACGGTCGGCCGGATCCTCGGCCAGTCGCGGCTGGAGCTCGTCGGACTGCACTGCCATCTGGGCTCGCAGATCGCCGAGCCGGAACCGTACGCCGAGGCCGTACGCCGTCTGGTGGCGTTCCTGGCACACATCAGGGACCGCCATGGTGTGACCCTGCCCGAACTGGACCTGGGCGGTGGCTTCGCGGTGGCGTATCTGCCCGGGGATCCGGCGCCCGCCCCGTCGGTGTACGGAGAGCTGATCACCCGCACCCTGGCGGACGCCTGTGCCGGACACGGTCTGCCCGTGCCCCGGCTGACCGTGGAACCGGGCCGCTCGGTCATGGCCCCGGCCGGGATCGCGCTGTACCGCGTCCTGTCGGTGAAGCGCGGCGGCGGCGGGGTGTTCGTCGCCGTGGACGGCGGGATGAGCGACAACCCGCGGCCCGCGCTGTACGGGGCTCGCTACACGGTCCGCCGGGTGGGCCGCGTCTCCACGGCGCCGATGCGGACGGCGACGGTCGTCGGCCGGCACTGCGAGGCGGGCGATGTGCTCGCCGGTCCGGTGGAGCTGCCGGAGGACATCAGGCCCGGCGATGTGCTGGCCGTTCCCGCCGCCGGTGCCTATCACGTGTCGATGGCGTCGGGCTACAACATGACCGGCCGGCCGCCGGTGGTGGCGGTCTCCGGGGGCGCGTCACGGCTTCTGGTGCGGCGGGAGAGTTTCGAGGACCTGCGCGCCCGGGACGTCGGTCTCTGAGCCGGCCGGGCGCTGGGCGGACCGAGCGGAAAATGCCGCGACACCCGAGCGCGCGCTTGTTAGCTTCCGCGGCATGAAGCCGATCGACGAGAACGAGATCCGTGGCTCGTTCGTGAACTGTTCCAAGGGCGAGGCCCGCAGAATCAGCCTTCCCCGCGATCTGGACGGCCTGCCCTGGGCCGATCTGGACTTCCTGGGCTGGCGCGACCCCGGCGCCCCCGACCGCGGCTATCTCGTCACGGAGCGCGAGGGCGTGTGGACCGGCATCACCCTGCGCGGCCCGTCCTCCGGGCAGAAGAGCGTCTTCAAGTCCAGCATCTGCTCGGTCTGTGTCACCCCCCACACCGCGTCCGGGGTCGATCTCATGAGCGCGCCCAAGGTCGGCCGGGCGGGCCGGCAGGGCAATGCCGTCGGGATCTACATGTGCGCGGACCTCGCGTGTTCCCTGTATGTGCGGGGCCGGAGGAAGAGCCTGCTCGGCCGCCGACTGGAGGAGTCGCTCACACTGGAGGAGCAGATAGCCAGGACCCGCGCCAACCTGGACCGGTTCCTGGACAAGCTGTACGAGGAGCCCGCGACGGCGGTGTGACCGCCCCTCCGGACGCCGCGCCGCGCACGGGAAGCACCCGCGCACAGGAAGCACCGCGCCGCGCACGGGAAGCACCGCGTACGGGAAGCACCGCGCACGGGAAGCACCGCCTCGCGTACAGGAGGCACCGCGTCGCGTGAAAGCACCGCGCCCCGCCGCCCACGGCGGATCGCGGGTGGCGGGGCGGGAAGGGGCGCCGGATTCCGGCGGGCGGGGGCGGGGGCGGGGTCCTGAATTTCTCTCCGGGCCCCCGCCGCGCGGTCAGGCGCCGTACGAGCCCGTCCCCGGGCGGCGGGAGGGGCGTGCCAGCGTGTAGCCGGCGATGCCCGCGAGCGCGCCGAGCACACCCCCGGCCACGGTCCAGATCCAGCGGTCCGTCCACCGGCCCGAGGCCCATCCGTCCTCCGGCTCGGACGCGAGCGGCGCGCCGTCCTCGCCGTCACCCGCTCCGGCCTCGGTCCCGTCCCCCGCGGGCCCGCCCTGCGTGGACGCGTCGGCGACCCCCGGCACCAGCGGCGCGGCCAGCCTGCCGCCGACCGCGTGGGCCCCGCCCTCGTCGGCGGTGGCCGCCTCTACCTCGGCGCGTACGGGCAGCCCGAGGTCCTCCTCCTGCGCGCTCACGACGGTGAGACGTATGTAGTAGCTGCCCGGCAGCGGATCGTTGGCCCAGGGCTCCGCCCACGCCCGTACCGTACGGAGCGTGCAGCGCAGCGCGACCGTGTCCGCGTCCGCGGCCACCGCCCTGGTCTGGGCGCCGTTCACACAGGGCTGGCGCCGGCGCAGCCCGTCGTAGACGTCCACCCGCCAGGTGGCCGCGCCCTTCCTCGCCGCGGCGGATTCGGGCAGCGTGACCGTGGCGGTCACGGTCGGGCGCTGCCCGGCGTCGGCCGGGAAGACCCAGTAGAGATAGTCGCCCGTGGAGGCCTCGGCCGTGGCGCGCTGCCCCGGCCTGAAGGCGGTGGCGGTACGGAAGGACGTTCCCGCCTCGGTGGGTCCCGCGGCGCTCCCGGTCCCGTCGTCGGCGGCGGGCGTGGGGGTCTCGTCGGCCACGGCGGCGCCCGCCGTGCCGAGCAGCAGCGCTCCGGCCAGCAGGGGGCCGGTGAGCAGGGTGGTGATACGCATCAGTTGGTCCTCCGGACGACGACACGCAGGCGGGAGATCCAGCCCCACAGCAGTCCGGCGACCAGGCCGGTGAGAACCAGGGTGGCGAGCAGCCACCAGCCGCGGCCGAGACCGAAGGCGGCGACGTCGGACGCCTCGTCGGGCGCGTCCACGAGGTCGACGGTCAGCTCGACGGGCAGACCGGGGGTGGTCTTCACGGAGTCGGGCGCGGAGAAGGCGTTGCTGACCTGGAGGCAGACCGTCTCCGCGGCCGGCTTCACGTCGCTGTCGTCGTCATCGGCCGGCGGCTTCGGGTAGCGCAGCCCGGCCGAGATCACATCGGTCCGTCCGTCGCCCGCTTCCGCGCCCCGGACGATCTCCCTGCCGTGGACGGTCATGGCGCGCAGCAGGACGGCGTAGTCCCGGTCGACGGCGCGGTCGGCGGCGACGCTCACCGAGGCGCGCAGCTCCTGGCCGGGCAGGACGTCCACCCGGTACCAGCGGTGCTCGGAGAACTCCTCACGGTCGCTGTAGAGGCCCGGCTTGATCTGCGGGGCGTCGGCGCAGCGTGCGGCGCCCTCGGTCGCCACCGGCGTGACGACGGGGTCGGCGGCCCGGTCGACGAGCTGTTTGACGCGTCCGGAGAGCTCGTCGGTGTGGCGCACGGAGGTGTAGGTGCCCCCGGTGGCCTCGGCGATACAGGTGAGCTGCCGCCGGGTCTTGGCGTCGGGCACGAGCCCCAGCGTGTCGATGGTGAGATGGATGCCCCTGGCCGCGATCTCGCGCGCGACCTCGCAGGGGTCGAGCGGGGCACAGGTGTCCTCGCCATCGGTGATCAGGACGATACGCCGGGTGGCGTCGCCGCCTTCGAGGTCCTCGGCGGCGCCCAGCAGAGCGGGTCCGATCGGCGTCCAGCCGGTGGGCGCGAGGGTGGCGACCGCGGTCTTCGCCTCCGTACGGTCCAGGGGCCCCACCGGGTAGAGCTGCCGGGTGTCCTTGCAGCCGACCTTGGTGTCCTTCCCCGGATAGTCGGCCCCGAGGGTGCGGATACCCAGCTCCACCTCCTGCGGCACCGCGTCCAGGACCTCGTTGAACGCCTGCTTCGCCGCCGCCATCCTGGACTGGCCGTCGATGTCACGGGCCCGCATGGAGCCGCTCACATCGAGGACGAGATCGACCTTGGGGGCCGGTTTCCCGGTAGGTTCATCGGCGGCGGCAGCAGCGGGAGGGAAGAGCCCTACGGCCAGAGTGGCCACCAGACCGCACACGGCGGCTGCCGACCGTCTACTTATGATCATCGCCGGATGATATGAGAATGGTACCGGGGAACCAAACGTGAGCTGACGCGCTGTCAAGTGGATGGCATACAGAGGAGGTTGGGGTATGAGCGGAGTGAACAGACGGCGTTTCATGGGCATGGGTGTGCTCGCCGCCACCTCGGCCGTCGCGGCGCTGCCGGCCCCTGTCGGGCCGCCCGCCCCGTCCGGATCCGCCCCGCGCACCGCCGAGGGCCCGTCCTCGCCCGCCCGCCCGCGCGCCGCGGCCACCCGTCCGCTGTTCCTCGGTACGTACACCTCGGCGGCGGGCGGTGGCACCGGTGTGGGACTCGCCGTCTACGACCCCACGACGGGCGCGGTCTCGGGCACCGGAACGGTCCCGGGTGTCGACAACCCGTCGTATCTCGCCGTCCATCCGGCGGGCGGCACGCTCTACACCGTCAATGAGCAGCAGGACGGCGGTGTCACGGCGATCGCCCTGGCCGAGGACGGGAACCACCGGGTCCTGGGCACCCGGAGCACGGGCGGCGCGGGACCCACGCATCTCTCGGTGCATCCGGACGGCGGCTGGCTGCTCAGCGCCAACTACACCTCCGGCAGTGTGGCCGTGCATCCCGTCGAGGCGTCGGGCGCGCTGGGTGAGCGCACGGACCTGGTGACGCACTCCGCCCCGCCGCCCGGCCCCGGCCAGGGCGGACCGCACGCGCACCAGATCGTCACGTCCCCGGACGGCGGCCATGTCCTCGCCGTCGATCTGGGCAACGACACCGTGTACACCTACCGGCTGGACACCTCGGCGGGGACGCTCACCCAGGTCTCGTACGCGCGTCTGCGCCCCGGCGCGGGCCCCCGCCATCTCACCTTCCACCCGTCGGGCGCGTACGCCTATCTCGCCAACGAGCTGGACAACACCGTCGTCGTCTGCGCGTACGACCCGGCGACCGGCCTGCTGACACCGGGCGAGCCGCAGCCGACCGGCACGAGCGACGGCTTCCCGGCCCAGCTCGTGGTCACCGGCAACGGGGCCTTCGCCTATCTCGCCAACCGCGGCCCCAACACACTGACGCGGTACGCCGTCGGCGCGGACGGCGCGACACTGCGGCTGCTGGACACCGTGGCCGTCGGCGGCGACTTCCCCCGGCAGCTCGCCCTCTCCCCCGGCGGGAATCTGCTGTTCGCGGCCAACCAGCGGTCGAACTCGGTGACGGTCTTCCATGTCGACCAGGACAGCGGGAGCCTGCGCTCCGCCGGCGCCCCGTTCCCCGCGCCGGTGGCCGTCTGCGCACTGCCGCTCTGACGTTCCCGGGTCTGACGTTCCCGGCGCCCCGGGGCTGACGTTCCCGGGGCGCCGGGCCCCCGGGGCTCGTCCGGTCCATCAGGTCCCCCGGGCCCCGGCAGACGCGCCCGCCGTCCCGCTCCGCCCTCGGCCCCTCCGCCGTCGCGGTGCATGGGAGCGCTCCCAGTGATTGGATGGCGATCAGCCCGTTCCCCGTTCCTGGATCAGGCTCATACGCACACTCGCGACGGGAGGTCGCACGATGGTGACCAGGGGACGTACGGGCCAGCCCACCCTTGAGGAGGTCGCCGCGCTCGCGGGCGTCGGGCGGGGCACGGTGTCGCGCGTCATCAACAACTCACCCCGGGTGAGGGACACCACGCGCCATCTCGTGGAGCAGGCGATCGCGCAGCTCGGCTACATACCCAACCGGGCCGCCCGCGCCCTGGCGGGGAGCCGCACCGACGCCGTGGCCCTGGTGATACCCGAGACCGAGAAGCGGTTCTTCGCCGAGCCGTACTTCTCCGACATCGTCCACGGGGTCGGAGACGGGCTCGCGGACACCGATCTCCAGCTCCTGCTCACCCTGGTCCGTACGGAGAAGGAGCGCCAGCGCTTCCTCCAGTACGCGCGCGCCCGCCGTATCGACGGTGTCCTCCTGGTCTCCCTCCACGACAGCGACCCGCTGCCCGATCTGCTCGCCGCCATGGAGATGCCCACCGTCCTCAGCGGCCGCAGATCCGGCGACGAGTCCGTGGCCTATGTGGACTCCGACAATGTGGGCGGCGCACATGCGGCCGTACGCCATCTCGCGGCGTCGGGGCGGCGCCGGATCGCCACCATCACCGGTCCACCGGACATGTATGTGGCGCAGTGCCGGCTGCGCGGGTACGAGGAGGCCGTACGGAACGCTCCGGGCGGCCCGCGCCCGTCCTGGATCGCGCACGGGGACTTCACGGAGGAGAGCGGGCGCCGCGCGATGGCGGAGCTGCTCACGCTCCACCCAGGGCTCGACGCGGTGTTCGCCGCCTCCGACGTGATGGCGGTGGGCGCCCTGCACATCCTGCGGGCGGCGGGCCGCCGTGTTCCCGAGGACGTGGCCGTGGTGGGCTTCGACGACTCCCCCCTCGCGCGCCACACGGATCCCCCGCTCACCTCCGTGCGTCAGCCCATGGAGGAGATGGGACGCACCATGGCCCGGGTGCTGCTGGAGTCGATCAGTGACGCCTCGTCGGCCTGGCAGCATGTGGTGCTGCGGACGGAATTGGTGCGCCGGGCGTCGGGGTGACCCCCTGGGAGCGCTCCCGGCGGGCGCGTCCCCACGGCTCCCTTTCCCCTTCCCGGGCGTGTTCCTGGCGTTCCCGTGCGTGTTCCCCTTCCCCTGGGCGTTCCCGTGCGCGTTCCTGTGCGCGTTCCCGCTCCCGCGTCCACGGCGCGTCGTGGTGGATCGGCGTGCGCGCGCCCGTCAACGGGACACCGCTGCCGCCCCGCCGTACCGCGACGATCTCCGCGGCGATGGAGAGCGCGGTCTCCTCGGGCGTGCGCGCACCGAGGTCGAGCCCGATCGGCGAGTGGAGCCGGGCCAGTTCCCGCTCGGTGACACCGCTCTCGCGCAGCCGCCGCTCACGGTCCTCGTGGGTGCGCCGGGAGCCCATCGCGCCGACGAAGGCGACCGGCAGCCGCAGGGCGAGTTCCAGCAGCGGTACATCGAACTTGGCGTCATGGGTCAGTACGCACAGCACCGTACGGCCGTCGGTCGCGGTGGACGCCAGATAGCGGTGCGGCCAGTCCACGACGATCTCGTCGGCGTCGGGAAAGCGGGTCCGGGTGGCGAAGACGGGGCGCGCGTCGCACACCGTCACGTGGTAGCCGAGGAACCTGCCGGTGGTGACGAGCGCCGAGGCGAAGTCGACGGCCCCGAAGACGATCATGCGCGGGGGCGGGACGCTCGACTCGACCAGCAGCGTCAGCGGCTCGCCGCAGTACGACCCGCGCTCACCGATGACGACCGTGCCCGTACGGCCGGCGTCCAGCAGGGCGCGGGCCTCCGCCGCCGCCGTACGGTCCAGCCCGGGGTGACCGCCGAGGCTGCCCTCGTACGATCCGCCGGGCCGTACGAGCAGGGCGCGGCCCCGCAGTTCCTCCGACCCCCCGGCGATCCGCGCGAGTGCCGCCGCTTCCCCCCGGGCGGCGGCGGCCAGCGCCGCCGCGAACACCGCGTCGGCGCTCTGTCCCACGGAGTCCGCCGGTGCCGGTGCCGGTGCCGGTGTCCGTATCCGTGTCGCTGCCGGTGGCGGTGTCTGCCTCTGCCTCTGCCTCTGCGTCTGCGTCCGTACCGGTGTCACCAGGATGTCGATGACACCGCCGCAGGTCAGCCCGACGGCGAAGGCGTCGTCGTCGCTGTAGCCGAACCGCTGGAGAACGGTGGTGCCGTCCTCCAGCGCCTGGCGGCACAGTTCGTACACGGCCCCCTCCACACAGCCCCCGGAGACCGAGCCGATGGCCGTGCCCTCTCCGTCGACGGCGAGGGCGGCGCCCGGCCCCCGGGGCGCACTGCCGCTGACCGCCACCACCGTGGCGACGGCGAAGTCGCGCCCCTGCCCGACCCACCGGTCCAGCTCGTCGGCGATGTCCAGCATGTCGGTCTCCTCGAAAGCAGGACGTATCCGCCGCGGTGGGTGTCAGGTCCGGGTGGGTGTCAGGTGCCGGTGAGGTGTTCCGGCCGGACCGGCGTCCTGGTCAGCTCCAGCCCCGTCGCGTCCCTGATCGCCGCGAGCACCGCGGGGGTGGAGGAGAGCGTCGGGGCCTCGCCGACGCCGCGCAGTCCGTACGGCGCGTGGTCGTCGGCCAGTTCGAGCACATCGATGGGGATGCTCGGGGTGTCCAGAATGGTGGGGATCAGATAGTCCGTGAAGGACGGGTTGCGCACCTTCGCGGTCACCGGGTCGACCAGGATCTCCTCCATGACCGCCACCCCCAGCCCCTGGGTGGTGCCGCCCTGGATCTGGCCCTCGACGGAGAGCGGGTTGAGCGCCTTGCCGACGTCCTGGGCGACGGCCAGCTCGATCACCTTGACCAGTCCCAGCTCCGTGTCCACCTCGACGACCGCGCGGTGCGCGGCGAACGAGTACTGGACATGCCCGTTGCCCTGTCCCGTACGGCGGTCGAAGGCCTCGGTCGGACGGTGGCGCCACTCCAGCTCCAGGTCCACCGCCTCGTCCCCCAGGACGTCCACGAGGTCCGCGAGGACCTCACCGGCGTCGGTGACGACCTTGCCGCCTTCGAGCAGCAGCTCGGCGGTGGCCCACGCCGGGTGGTACGTGCCGAACACGCGCCGGCCCCGCTCCAGGACCTTCTCCCGGACGGCCTCGCAGGTGTGCTTGACCGCGCCGCCGGTGACATAGGTCTGGCGGGAGGCCGAGGTGGACCCGGCGGAGCCGACCCGGGTGTCCGCGGGCTGGATGGTGACCCGGGCGACCCCGAGCTCGGTGCGCGCGATCTGCGCGTGGACGGTGACACCGCCCTGGCCGACCTCCGCCATCGCGGTGTGGACGACGGCGACCGGCTCCCCGGCGATCACTTCGAGCCGTACCCGGGCGGTGGAGTAGTCGTCGAAGCCCTCGGAGAAACCGACGTTCTTGATGCCGACCGCGTAGCCGACCCCCCGTACGACCCCTTCGCCGTGGGTGGTGTTGGAGAGCCCGCCGGGCAGGGCCCGTACGTCCGGCTCCTCACCGGCCGCCAGCCACTGCCGCTCGGGCGGCAGCGGTCTGGCCTTGACCCGGCGCAGCAGTTCGGCGACGGGCGCCGGGGAGTCGACGCGCTGTCCCGTCGGCATCAGCGTGCCCTGCTCCATGGCATTGAGCCGCCGGAACTCCACCGGGTCCATCCCGAGCGCCGCCGCCAGCCGGTCCATCTGCGCCTCGTACGCGAAACACGCCTGGACGGCGCCGAAGCCGCGCATCGCGCCGCAGGGCGGGTTGTTGGTGTAGAGGGCGACCGCCTCGATGTCGACGTGGTCGATGACATACGGGCCGGCGGAGAGGGAGGCGGCGTTGCCGACGACGGCCGGCGAGGAGGAGGCGTAGGCGCCGCCGTCCAGCACGATGCGGCACTTCATGTGCGTGATCCTGCCGTCGCGCGTGGCGCCGTGCTCGTAGTGGAGCTTCGCCGGGTGGCGGTGGACATGGCCGAAGAACGACTCGAACCGGTTGTAGACCATCTTGACCGGCCTGCCGGTGCGCAGCGCCAGCAGACAGCCGTGGATCTGCATCGACAGGTCCTCCCGGCCGCCGAAGGCCCCGCCGACCCCCGAGAGGGTCATCCGGACCTTCTCCTCGGGCAGGCCGAGGACGGGGGCGATCTGACGGAGGTCGGAGTGGAGCCACTGGGTGGCGACATACAGATCGACCCCGCCGTCCTCGCCGGGCACGGCGAGACCGGACTCCGGGCCGAGGAAGGCCTGGTCCTGCATGCCGAAGACATAGTCGCCCGAGACGATCACATCGGCGCGCGCGGCGGCTCCGGCGGCGTCACCGCGGACGATCGGCTGGCGGTGCACGATGTTCGGGTGCGGGACATGGCCGCTGTGGTGGTCGGTCCGGCCCTCGTGGATCAGCGGGGCGCCGGGGGCGGTGGCCGAGGCCTCGTCGGTGACGACGGGCAGTTCGGCGTAGTCGACGCGGATCTTCGCGGCGGCGCGGCGCGCGGTCTCGGGGTGGTCGGCGGCGATGACGGCCACCGGCTCGCCGTGGTGCCGGACCTTGCCATGGGCGAGGACCGGGGTGTCCTGGATCTCCAGACCGTAGTTCTTCACCGGGGACGGGAGATCGTCGTAGGTCAGTACGGCATGGACACCGGGGGTCGCGAGGGCCGCCGCGATGTCGATCGACCGGATCTCGGCGTGCGCCACGGTGGACCGCAATGTGTGGCCCCACAACATGTCTTCGTGCCACATGTCGGAGGAGTACGCGAACTCACCGGTGACCTTGAGGGTGCCGTCGGGACGGAGTGTCGACTCGCCGATGCCGCCCCTGGTCCGGGAGCCCTGGCTGAGGCTGGTGGGGGTGCCGGTGGTGGGCATACGGTCAGACCGCCCTTTCCTGCCGGGCGGCCGCGAGGCGGACCGCGTCGAGGATCTTCTCGTAGCCGGTGCAGCGGCAGAGATTGCCCGAGAGCGCCTCACGGATGTCCGCGTCGCTCGGGGAGGGGTTCCGCTCCAGCATCTCGTCGGCGGCGACCAGCAGGCCGGGGGTGCAGAAGCCGCACTGCACGGCGCCCGCGTCGATGAACGCCTGCTGGACCGGGGACAGCTCGCCGCCCTCGCCGGTGTGGGAATCGGATCCCCCGGCCCGCCACCGGGCGGCCTCGTCCAGGGAGGTACCGCAGGTGCCCGGGACACCCGGGGCGCCCGCGCCGCAGCCCTCGCCGCAGCCCTCGCCGGGGTGGGTGCCTTCGCGGTGCCTGGCGTACTCCGCGAGACCCTCGACGGTGATGACCTCGCGGCCCTCGGCCTGACCGGCCGCCACCAGGCAGGAGCAGACCGGAACACCGTCGAGCCGTACCGTGCAGGAGCCGCATTCGCCCTGCTCACAAGCGTTCTTGGAGCCCGGCAGACCCAGCCGCTCACGCAGCACGTAGAGCAGGCTCTCGCCCTCCCAGACGTCGTCGGCCCGCTGCTCACGTCCGTTGACCGTGAAACTCACCCGCATGGCTACGCCGCTCCTTCCAGGGCGCGGCCGGTGCCGCGGTACTGCTCCCAGGTCCAGCCGAGCTGACGGCGGGCCATGATGCCGACCGCGTGCCGGCGGTAGCGCGCGGTGCCGCGCACATCGTCGATGGGGCTGCACGCCGCCGCGGCGAGCGTGGCGAACTCCTTGGCGATCGACGGTGTGATGATCCGGCCGCTCTCCCAGAAACCGCCCTCGTCGAGCGCCGCGTTCAGGAACTCCTCGGCCGTGCGGGCCCGTACGGGGGTGGGGGCGGCGGAGCCGATGCCGGTCCGTACCGTACGGCTCCCCGGGTGCAGCGCGAGCCCGAAGGCGCAGACGGCGATGACCATCGCGTTGCGCGTGCCGACCTTCGAGAACTGCTGCGGTCCTTCCGCCTTCCGGATGTGCACCGATCTGATGAGTTCGTCGGCGGCGAGCGCGTTGCGCTTCACCCCGGTGTAGAACGCGTCGATCGGGATGAGACGGCTGCCCCGTACCGACGCGACCTCGACCTCGGCCCCGGCCGCGAGCAGGGCCGGATGCGCGTCGCCCGCCGGGGAGGCGGTGCCGAGGTTCCCTCCGACGCCGCCGCGGTTGCGGATCTGCGGCGAGGCGACGGTGTGGGAGGCGAGCGCGAGACCCGGCAGCTCGGTCCGGAGGTGCTCCATGATGCGGGTGTACGGGACGGAGGCGCCCAGCTCGACGCTCTTCTCGCCGACCGTCCAGGTGCTCAGCTCGCCGATACGGTTCAGGTCGAGCAGATACTCCGGCCGCCGGTGATCGAAGTTGATCTCGACCATGACGTCCGTACCGCCCGCGATGGGCACGGCCGTGGGGTGCTCCGCCTTGGTGGCGAGCGCCTCCTCCCAGCTTGCGGGGCGAAGGAAGTCCATGAGTGGCTCTCTTCTCGATCGTGTCGACCGGGGTCCTGACCGTTGTCGATCGGGGCTCTTCATGACCTGTTGACGCTGTATGGCACAAGTACACAAGCACTGCTCCGCCTGGTGCAGTCACCGAAACCATGAAGGAGTTGGCTGGTCGCCCACCGGGTCTTGTAGATTCGAACGAAAGACGGGGCCCGGTAACCGCGAGGCCTTCCTCCCGAAACACGCGTACGCGGGCTGTGCGCGCACGCGTCCCTTGTCCGCCGGGCCGTCCGGATCCCCGGCACCGACGGGCGGGCGACACGAGAGAGATCGGCGGCGACGACGAGATGCGGCTGCGCGCACTGCTGGGAACGGACGCGCTGGGCCTGCGGCTGCTGGGCGGCGAGGACGAACTGGACCGGGTCGTCGGCGGGGTGATGACCACCGATCTGCGGGACCCGAGCCGCTATCTGTCCGGCGGTGAGCTGGTTCTCACCGGTCTCGCCTGGCGGCGGCGCCCCGAGGACTCCGAACCGTTCGTCCGTATCCTCGTCGGCGCCGGGGTCGCGGCACTGGCCGCCGGCGAGGCGGAGCTGGGCGCCGTACCGGACGATCTCGTCCGGGCGTGCGAGCGCCACCGGCTGCCGCTGTTCGCGGTGAACGAGGACGTGGCGTTCGCGACGATCACCGAATACGTGGTCCGCCAGGTGTCCGGGGAGCGGGCCGGTGATCTGGCCGCGGTCGTCGACCGCCACCGCCGGCTGATGACCGCGGGCCCGGTGGGCGGCGGCCCCGATGTGGTCCTCGACCTGCTGGGCTCCGATCTCGATCTGCGCGCCTGGGTGCTCTCCCCCACCGGCCGGCGGATCGCGGGGGCCGGCGAGCCGCTCTCCCCGGCGCGGGCCGCCGCGCTGGCCGCCGAGCATCTGGCCGCGACCCGCGCGGGGCGCCGGAGCCCCTTCAGGACGAACGTCGGAGGGACGGTGTACTCCCTCTTCCCCGTACCCTCCTTCCCCGTACCCTCCTTCCCCGTACCCGCCCCGGGGCGGGGAGCGGCCCCGGCCGAGACCTCCCCCGATGTGCGCGGGACCGTGCTCTCGGACTGGCTGCTGGCGGTGGAGGCGGACGCGGGCGACTGGCCGGACGCCCGGCTCGATCTGCTCCGGGGCGTCACCCAGCTGATCGCGGTGGAACGTGACCGGCGGGACGCGGCCCGTGCGGTACGGCGCCGGCTCGCCCAGGAAGTCCTGGAACTGGTGCAGGCGGGCGCGGCCCCCGCCGAGATCGCCGCGCGGCTGCGGGCGGCGGCCCCGGTGCTGCTGCCGGGGGCGGCCGGCGCACCGCGGTGGCAGATCGTGGTGGCCCGGGTGGAGTGGGACGGGGACGGCAGGGACGCGGTGGTGGAGGGCGGTCCGGTGGCGCAGGCGCTCCTGGAGGAGATCCTGATCGATCCCGCGGCGACGGGGGCCGGGACGGCGGGCGTGACGGCCACGGAGCCGACCTCGGGCAGGGGCACGGCGGGCGGCATGGGCACGGCGGCCGGCAGGGGTACGGTCGGCGTGGGGACAGCGGGCGTGGGGACAGCGGGCGTGGGGACCGACTCCTCCGACCGGATCGCGGTGGCCCGTACGGACGACGAGGCGGTCGCCCTGGTGCCCCTGCCCGCGCCGCCGCCCCGGCCGGAACGGCCGGTGGACGGAGCCGTACCGCACGGGCCGCGTCCCGGCCGGGCGGACGACGACGACGCGGACCCGGCGCCCGGCCCGGAACCGGACCCCGGGGTGCACGCGGACGCGCTCCTGGCCGCCGTACGGGGTCCTCTGACGGCGGGTCTGGCGGACGACGGACGGCTGACCCTGGGGGTCAGCGCGGCGGTCCACTCGGCGGAGGGGCTCCGCGGCGCCCTGGAGGAGGCCCGCCACGCCCGCCGGGTGGCGGCGGCCCGGCCCGGCCGGGTCTGCGCGGCGGGCCACCAGGAACTGGCCTCGCACGTCCTGCTCCTCCCGTTCGTCCCCGACGACGTCCGGCGCGCCTTCACCGCGCGTCTGCTGGATCCCCTCCGCGGCTACGACCGCCGTCATCGCGCGGAGCTGATCCCCACCCTGGAGGCGTTCCTCGACTGCGACGGCTCCTGGACCCGGTGCGCAGCCCGACTCCATCTGCATGTGAACACGCTGCGCTACCGGGTGGGCAGGATCGAACAGCTCACGGGGCGCGATCTGTCGCGGCTGGAGGACAAGCTGGACTTCTTCCTGGCCCTGCGCATGAACTGACGGCACGGGCGGACGCCGGACCGGCGAGCGGGTGCTCCGGCCGTCAAGCGGGTGCTCCGGCCGTCGGCGGGGCGGTCGGCGGGGCGCCCTGACCACCGTCACCGCGGCGCCTTGTCCGCGCCGTCACCATGTGCCATGTCCACGGCGGTTGACGCCATCACCCGATACGGGCAACAAAAGATCCCGCTCCGTCGCGGGAGGGATCCGACGACGCCCCGGCCACCGACCGTACCGTCACCGTCGCCGCAGGTGACAGCCCTTCCCGGGGCGCCGGGTCCGGTGGCCGGTACCCCCCGCGCCCCGGTCAACCGGCCGTTCCGGGCGGCCCCGGCGACCACGGGATTGTGAAATTTTTCACCCGCCCTATTGGCCCGGCGTGCCCATCCGTGCTGAGATGCGTCCACACTCAACAGCACAATGGCGCGCTCGGGGAGGGCAATGTGGCGCATACCGCCATGTCTGGTTCCGGAACGACTGCCGGTGACGACCCTCTCCAGACCGCGGTATGGCGGCTGCGCTCGCGTGGCTGTTGGACCGACGCAGCGGCCCTGCTCGCACCGCACACCACCGCCCCCGCGCCGGCGCTCCAGCGGGCCTCGCTGCTCGTGGAGCGCTGCCTGTTCACGGGCGTCGGCTGGCCCGAGGCCGAGGACGCGCTCCGCTCCGCCGAGGCCACGGCCCGCGAGGACCACGAACGCGGCGCCGCCGCCTGCGAACGGGGTCATCTCGCCTACGCCTCGACCGTCCTGGGCGTTCGCGACCGCGCGGACGAGGCGCGTGCCGCGCTCGGCAGGGCGGCGGCGCTGCTCGATCCGACGGCTCCCGGCCGCGCCCTGCTCGACTTCCGGCGCGGGCTGGTGGCGGAACACCTCTCGGACTCCCCGCAGTCCGCGCGCGCCGCGTACCGCCGCGCCCATGCCTCCGCCACGACCCACGGCGAGACGCTGCTGCTCTCGTTCACCTGGCGCCATCTCGCGGGACTGGCCCTGAGGGAGGGCGAACTGGCCGAGGCGAGACACGGCTTCGGTGAGTCCCTGCGTATCCGCGAGGAGCTGGGCTATCTGGTCGGTACGGCGCCGGCCCTGGCCGCCCTGGCGGACGCGGAACCCGAGCCGGAGGCCACCCGCCTGCGCGAGGAGGCGGGCCGCCTCTTCCGCCTGCTGGGCGGCGTACCGACCTGGCTGGCGGACCAACTCGCGCCCCACGCACCGGTCGTCTGACCCGCACGTCCGCCCCGCACGTCCACCCCGCACCTCCGCCTCGTACGCACTGTCCGTCCCTCCGGACCCGGCTCCGGACGGACGCAGGCGCTCGCCCGCGTCCCGGGCGGACACAGACGCCCGCGTCCCGGCCTCAGCGCCCCGGACACGAGAAGCGCCCGTACGCCCGCCTGACCGGCTGCGCTCCTGGTACGGACAACTCGTCGCCGGCCGCCCCGGGTACCGTCCGGCACGACGGCGATCCGGAATCTCCGGCTCCCTGTTCGAGTCTTCCCTGTCGCGCCCCCTAGGGTGTCCTCGACGTCGCGGACATGCCTCAGCGATCCGGAGGCCCCCGCATGCCCCGAAGTCCGGTCCTGACGTACTGTCGGCCGACCCCTCCGACCTGGGGTTCCGGGTGCCAACAGGCCCCAAAGCGGACCCTTGCTGAATTTCCGTCAGATGCCAGAAACGGAGCAGAAGGACATGGACGTCGAGCCTTGGTGTGATGATAAGATCGCCGAGCTTGCCAAGCGGTGGTAAACCCGCTATGGCATAAAGGGAAAGTCAGCGCATCGGCCCAGAAATCCGCCACCCCGGGGAGAGCTATGCCATCAGCCGGGCCTTTCAAGGCAGTCCGGCGGGCGAGTATGCGCGACCGATCCCGTATGTCTGAGACTGTGAGCGCACTCGAACGCAGCGTCCAGACATTCAGTGTCCGGTGCCCCAGTCGCCCGAAGAGAGCCTTATGACGCAATACTTCCAGGATCCAGCGCTGTGGGGTCTGATAGCTGCTGGTACTCCTGTCGCCGCTACCGCGATCGTTCGCGGTAGAAAGTCGATCGCCCAGCTCAAGAAGGAGAAACAGGAACTCAGGGCACATTACGCAAATCTGGAAGATCATTACGCCGAGGCCGTCGAAGAGGCCAAGGACAGGGCCGAAGAAGCCACCAAGACCGCTCTGAAGTCCGCGATGCGGACGCTCCAGGGTCTTGCGAGCGAGCAGCAGCTCGCCATTACGAAGCTTCAGGACAAGTACGGAGAACTCCAGATTCTCCAGGACCTCCTCGACATCGACCACATGAATTCGCAGTTCGCCCGGCGTGCGCAGTCCATCGCCGTTCTCTGCGACGGATGGCTCGGGCGTCAGCGCGCCTCGGCCTCCCTCTATGACGTGGTCCGCAGCGCGAAGGGCCGTATCCGCCACTTCACGCGCGTCGAGATCCGGGCCCAGAGCAATTTCGCCATCGTCAGCCGCGCCGTCGAACCGGTCGCGCTCACGCTCGCCGAACTGCTGGACAACGCCACCAGTTACTCGGCGCCCGAGACGATGATCGAGATCAATATCCGCCCGGTGCCCAAGGGCGTCTGCATCATCGTCGACGACGCCGGTGTCGGCATGAACGAGGAAGAGAAGAGCAGAGCGGCCAAGCTCCTCTCCAGCGAACGCTCTCCCGGTGTCTCCGGTCTCGGCAACCCGCCGCAGTTCGGCTTCACCGTGATCGGTGTGCTCGCGGCCCGTTACGGCTTCACGGTCTCCGTGGACTCGACTTCTCCGTACGGTGGCGTGCGCGCGGTCGTGCTCCTTCCCGAGGAGCTCCTCACGACCATGCCCGCGCCCGCGCCCGAGCCCGAGGAGAAACCCGCCATGGCCGCGTCCTCCCCGATGCCTCCGGAAGAGACCCCGGCGACGCCCGCGACCACCTTCGGCGGACTCCCGAAGCGCCGTCGGCGAGGCGCGATATCCATCGTTCCGGCGGCCGAGAGCACGGAAACCCCGGCGCGCTCCAGCGAGCAGGCCGCCTCGGTCATGGGCGCGTTCCAGCGCGGAACGCAGTCGGGCCGCCGTTCCACCAACGCAAGCAGCGAAGGGCATGAGTCTCAGTGAATTACGATCTGTCATGGATGCTTGACAGTGCTCTCGAAGTGCCCGAAGCGCGCCACGCGATTCTTGTCTCCGCGGACGGTCTGCTCATGGCCCGCTCGAAGGACGTCGGCAAGGACCACGCCGACACCGTCGCCGCCGCGATGAGCGGAATGCAGTCGCTGAGCCGTACCGTGGCCGACTTCTGCGGCGGATCCCCGAGCGAGCGCCCGCAGTGGCGCCAGACGGTGGTGGAGTTCGACCACGGCTGGGTCTTTCTCATCTCCGCCGGTGAAGGGGCCTATCTCGCCGTCTCGGCGTCGCCCGAGGTCGACATGTCCGAGATCACCTTCCGTATGCAGCAGCTCGTCGGCCAGCTCGGCAAGTCCCTGACCAGTCCCCCTCGCGAGATTGCTGACACCAAGGCATGACCATCCCGGACGAGCCCGAGCTGGAACGAGAAGCAGCACCCTTAGTGCGACCGTATGTCATCACCAACGGCCGCCACCTGCTGGATGACAACGAGTTCTCCCTCATCACTCTGGTCACGGCCTCCGCCGACGGCCCCAGAACGGGACATCTCGATCCTGAGAAGCTCCGTCTCCTGGATCTCTGCGCCGGCGGTTACCTCTCGGTCGCGGAGATAGCCGGACACACCAATCTGCCTGTCGGCGTCGTCAAAATCCTGCTGTCCGATCTCACGGAGGAGGGGCATCTCATGACGCGCGCCCCGATTCCTCCCGCGAAGCTTGTCGAGCGGCACATACTCGAGGAGGTGCTGAATGGCCTTCAAGCCCGTTTTGGATGACGGCGTCTATCTGCGCAATTCAGTGCAGACGGCGGCGAAGATCCTCGTCGTCGGCCACTTCGCCGTCGGCAAGACGACGTTCATCGGAACCATGTCCGAGATTCCGCCGCTGCGCACCGAAGAGGTGATGACGCAGGCGGGCGAGGGAATCGACGACCTCAAGGGCACCCCGGGCAAGACCACGACCACCGTGGCCATGGACTTCGGCCGTCTCACCCTCAGCGAGAGACTCGTCCTCTACCTCTTCGGCACCCCTGGACAGCAGCGCTTCGTCCAGGTGTGGGAAGACATGTCCCGGGGAGCACTCGGGGCATTGGTGTTGGTGGACCCGCAGCGCCTCGAAGAGTCCTTCGCCGTGATGGACCTGGTGGAGCACTACGGAATTCCGTACGCCATCGCGGTCAATCGATTCGACGGCACACCGAGCCACACGGACGACGAGATACGGGAGGCACTCGACCTGCTCCCCGAGACGCCTCTCGTCAATTGTGACGCACGCGACCAGCGTTCGTCAGCGAATTCGCTCATCGTCCTTGTCCGTTATCTCCAGTCGCGCCTCAGCTAGGAGCTTGCCATGCAATCGCACTCGGGAAACCAGGCGCCACCTCCGGGCTGCCCTGCCCATAACAGCGGCAAGAGCGTGCCTCTGCACGGGCCCGAATTCGCCGCCGATCCCCAGGCTTTCTACGAGTATCTGCGGCAGCACGGCCCCGCCGCGCCCGTCGAACTGGCGCCGGGCGTGGAGGCCTCGCTGGTCACGGACTACGCGGCGGCGCTGCATGTGCTCCAGAACCCCGACACCTTCGCGCGCGACTCGCGCCGCTGGCGCGCCCTCAACGAGGGCCAGGTCCCGGCGGACAGCCCCATCCTGCCGATGATGGCGTACCGGCCGAACTGCCTGTTCTCGGACGGCGCCGATCACCTGAGGCTCCGTCAGGCCGTGACGGAGTCGCTGGCCAAGATCGACACCCACCGGCTGAGCCGGCACACCGACCGGGTCGCCACGTATCTCATCGACCAGTTCAGCAGCCGCGGCAAGGCCGATCTGGTCAGCGACTACGCGCAGCTGGTGCCTCTGCTGGTCTTCAACGACATCTTCGGCTGCCCGGCCGAGATCGGCGACCGGCTGGTCTTCGGTATCTCCAGCCTGTTCGACGGGGTGGACGCGGAGAAGGCGAACGAGGTCCTCACCGAGGCCCTGTTCGAACTGGTCGCGCTGAAGCGAGCCAAGCCGGGCGACGATGTCACCTCCTGGCTGATGCAGCATCAGGCGCGGCTGTCGGACGAGGAGATGATCCACCAGCTCGTCACGCTCATCGGCGCGGGCACCGAGCCCACGCAGAACATCATCGCGAGCGCGCTGCGGCTCCTGCTGTCGGACGACAAGTACGCCGGCGGACAGCACACGGCCGGCCTGCTGGTCGAGGACGCCATCAACGACGTGCTCTGGAACAGCCCCCCGATAGCCAACTACGCCGTGCACTACCCCATGTACGACGTCGATCTGTCCGGGAGCAAGCTGGACGCCGGTGATCCCGTGGTCATCAGCTTCGCCGCGGCCAACACCGATCCGAGCCTGTCCGTGAGCCGGCAGACGCTCAGCAAGCGGGCCCATCTCGCCTGGGGCGCCGGTCCGCACGCCTGCCCGGCCAAGGATCCCGCCCTGCTGATCTCCGTCATGGCGATCGAGAAGCTGCTCAACAGCCTGCCGGACATCGAGCTGGGCGTGCCCGTGAACAGCCTGTCCTGGCGGCCGGGTCCGATCCACCGGGCGCTCAACGCCCTGCCGGCCCGGTTCACCCCGGTCCGCAGGGAGAAGAGGACGTCGGCGCCTCAGCCGAGCACCTCCCGCACCCTCGGAAATGCTCCGGCCCAGCCGCAGCACGGGGCACAGAAGGGTACCTGGTGGAGCGGATTCCTGACCTGGTGGAAGGTGTGACATGCTTAACAATTCGGGACGTTTTACCCTCGCATGAATGTTCAACCATAGGGGTAGACAGGGTTGGCGAATCTTATGTGATCTCTTGAAAGAAGGAGTCGCTGTGGATCCTTCCCTGGCAACCTCATCCGTCGACCGGCGCTCTGTGGTTTCGCTTTTCTCTCGCCTGCGCACATCGGGCGGTCAGTCAAATCCATTGCCTTTCTACAAAGAACTCCGGGCGATGGGCAATATCATGCCCGCCCCCTGGGGCGGGCACCTGGTGACGTCGTACAAGCTGTGTGACCAGGTACTGAGGAACAGGGCCTGGCAGGTGCCGGGCAACGAGTGGCGTACCCAGCAGAAGGACGCCGCACGCTGGAGTGCACCTGCCTCGCTCCAAATGGGGCGCACGCTGCCCATGCTCAATCCGCCGCATCACACACGGATGCGGCGGTCGGTGGGCAATATGTTCGACCGTAAATCCCTCGACGCCATGAGGAATTCGATCGACCGAATAACCGAGCGGCTCCTCGATCAGGTCGGCGAGGAGTTGCGCGACGGTGAGCCGGATTTCGTGGAGCTGGTCTGCGAAGAATTGCCGGTGATAACGATCGGCGAGTGGCTCGGCCTGCCGGCCGCGGACTATCCACTGCTGCGTTCGCTCACCCACGACCAGGTATTCACCCAGGAATTGTTCCCCTCGCCGAGCCAGCTCGCGCTGTCCGACGCGGCGACAGGTCAACTGCGCGCTTACTTCAGCGAATTGATCCGGGAACGCCGCAGATCCCCCGGGGACGACAAGGTCTCGGTCTGGATCCGGACCTGGGACGAACTGGAACCCGACCGGGACGCCGCCGACGCCGCCGTCCACTCACTGGCGCTCTTCGTGGTCCTGGCCGCTCTGGAGACCACCTCGCATCTGCTGGCCACCCTGGTGTGGCTGCTTCTGGAGCACCCCCGTCAGCTCGACTGGGTGCGCACCCACCCCGAGCACCTGCCGGGGGCGATCGAGGAGACCCTGCGGTACGACCCCCCGATCCATATGATCAGCCGGATCGCCACCGAGGACACCACGCTGGCCGACATGCCCATCCAGCGGGGCGAGATGGTGCAGCTCATGGTCGGTGCCGCGCACCACGACCCGGACCAGCACACCGATCCCGACATCTTCGACATCCGCCGCAAGGCCGCACACCTCAGCTTCGGCGGTGGGATCCACTACTGCCTCGGGGCGCCCCTGGCGCGTCTGGAGGCGACCTCCCTGGTGACCACACTGCTCAGACGCATGCCCGGACTCCGTCTCGCGGACGGGCCCTCCTACGCCCCCCGGGTCGCCTTCCGGCGCCTCAAGTCGTTCCGCGTGACGGCCTCCTGACATCACCTCATCCCCGCGGGACGTCGCACGCCGGACCACAGCGCACCACGACGAACCGTGACAGACCATCACGACCAAGGAACAGCATGGTGGAAGACTTCAAGGCCCTTCACGTCATAGCTGAGGGACCTGTCCTGAAGGTGCGGCTGAACAGTCCGGAGACGGGCAACGCCGTCTCCGGACCGCTCCTGGACGAACTCCTCGCCGTCCTCGACGCCGTGCACGGAGATCCCGCCGTGCGCGTGCTGATCCTGTCCGGTGCGGGGGACGACTTCAGCCTGGGCGGGGACCGCTCCGAGTTCCCGGGACTGCTCGCCGCCCATCCCGGCGGAGCGGGACTGCACGCCCTCGGCAACAAGGCCCGGCGGGTGTGCGAGGCCCTCGCGAGCACCCACGCGGTGACCGTCGCCCGGCTGCACGGGGGTGTGATCGGGGCGGGGCTGGGGCTCGCGGTGTTCTGCGATCTGCGGGTCGGGGCGGACAACTGCCGTTTCCGGATGCCGGAGCTGGGCCTCGGGGTGCCGCCCGCCTGGGGAGGCGTGCTGCCACGGCTGCTCAGCGAGGCGGGGGCCGCCAGGGTCCGGGAACTGCTGCTGACGGCCGACAACTTCGACGCGGCCAGGGCGGCCGAGCTGTCCGTCCTCCACAAGGTCGTCCCACTGGACGAGCTGGACAACGCCGTCGCGCGCTGGACCAAGCCGCTGCTGCGCAGGTCGCCCGCGGCGCTGCGGACCACCAAGGCCATGCTGAACGCCTACGCGGGAGCCGGCCGTCTCGCCGACGCCACCTTCTTCGACGCGGAACTGCTGACGGCCGCGGTGGCGGCCTCGGAAGCCGCACGAGAGCGCCGCTAGGGTCTTCCGTCCGGTGCCGGGGCACACGAGCCCGGCACGATCCGGACGAAGGGCCCCAGCACCGCCCGTTCAGTCCGGGGCGCCGGCGAAGTGCTCGCGCACCAGTGCCTGAATCACCGTCAGATCCCTTGCCTCCAGGGCGTCCAGCAGCGCCGAGTGCTCCGCCGCGTCGGCCACCAGATCGGCGCGGCGCACGGCCGGCGCTGTGACCAGCGGCCACTGGCTGCGGCGGTGCAGATCATCCGCGACCATGACCAGCTGCTCGTTGCCGCAGAGCGAGAGCAGCGCGCGGTGGAAGGCACGGTCGCTGTCCGCGTACGCGGCGCGGTCGCCCACCGCCGCGGCCGTCGCCGTCGCCTCCGCCAGCGGGCGCAGCTCGGTCCAGCGTTCCGCGGGGACGGTACGGGCCAGCCGCAGCATCACCGGTACCTCGATCAGCGCACGCAGCTCGGCCAGCTCCGCCAGCTCCCGCGCCCCGCGTTCCGTGACACGGAAGCCCCGGTTCGGGACGACCTCGACCGCGCCTTCCCGTGTGAGCTGCTGCATGGCCTCGCGTACGGGGGTGGCGGAGACGCCGAAGCGCTCACCGAGCGCGGGGGCCGAGTAGACCTCACCGGGGACCAGCTCGCCCCGGACGAGCGCCGAGCGCAGGGCGGTGAGGATCTGCCCCCGTACCGAGTGCCGGCGTACCGCCCGGGGCGCGGGAGGCTCACCGTGCGTGTGCTCGCCCCTGGTCCCGCGCCGGGTGTCCTCCGTACCGCCCCGTGCCTCCGTGCGCGCCTGCTCGGGCACACGGCCCGGGGCCCCGGGACCGGCGTCCGAACCGGTCGTGGAGGGGGAGGCGAAGACGGCGGCCGGCCCCGGCTCGGCAGGCGTCCCGGCAGGCGTCCCGGCGCCGGGGCGGGCCCCGTCGTCCGGGCCCGGCAGGCTCGGAGCCGTCGGCGCGCTCTCGGGCGCTCCGCCGTGCTGCTCCACCCCGCCCACCTCCGCCCGCTCTCCGCCGCCGTCCGCCCGGCCCGGCGCCGGATGCATCTGAGCACGATAGGCCGCCCGTGCCGCACTTCAAACCCGATCGCATCGGGTAAGGTAAGGCTTACCTGCAAACGATCCCGATTCGGTGGTCCCTGCATGACCGTGCCCACGCTGCTGCCCGGCCTTCTCACCTCTCCCGTGACGGGCGCCTACGCCCGTCTGACCGAGGTGTTTCCCTCGCTGAGCATCGACCTCCTCACCGGGGACGAGCGGCCCCCGCGCGACGGCGGCTGGGTCGGCGCGGCGGACCTCGCCGCCGGGGGCGAGGCCCTCGACACCTTCCTCGACTGGGATGAAGCCCAGGTCCAGCGGGACTACGGGCAGCGGGCACGCCCCGACGTGATCGCCAGTTTCGCGCTGCACCGCTATGCCTGGCCGGCCTGTCTGCTGATCACCGTGCCCTGGTTCCTGCACCGCAGGGTGCCCCGGGTCCCCGTCGGAGACGTGTTCTTCCAGCGGGCCCTGGGCCGGATGGCCGTACGGGTCGACGACTTCGCCTGTCTGCCGGACGACCCCGCCGCGGCGCTGCCCGGCGCCCGGGTCGTACCGGACGAGGAGGCCCTGCGGGCCGAGGTGCGGGCCGCCGCGGCCGAGCATCTCGAACCGGTCCTGGCCGGTTTCGGCCCCCGGATGCGCCGCGGCCGGCGGGCGCTGTGGGGGATGGCGACCGACGAGATCGTCGAGGGTCTCTGGTACATCGCCCATCTCCTGGGTGAGGAGCGGCGGGCGATGGCGGAGCTGGAACTGCTGCTGCCGGGCACGGCCGGACCGTATGTCGGCACGGCGGGTTTCCGTGAACTGACCGGGCCCGAAGGTGAGTCGCTGCCGACCCGTGACCGGGCGAGCTGCTGTCTTTTCTACACACTGCGTCCCCAGGACGCGTGTGTCACCTGCCCGCGTACGTGCGACGCCGACCGTGTCCAGAAGTTGAGTGCCGGCGTCTGACCCCGCGTCACCCGAGGAGCCACGCCACCCGCTAGGGTGATATTAATCGAACATGACAGCCGCCTCCCGTGCGGCAGTTCTGGTTTGATCGCGCCTATCAGTGTGCCCCACCACCTCGTTGGCGTCTTCTTGTTCCAAAACCCCCTGAGCGGCACCGCTCTTCCGCCAATATGGCGCCCGAAACGCCCTACTGCGATGCAAGGAACACCGCATGCGACTGACCGACATATCGCTGAACTGGCTGCTTCCCGTCGGCGTGCTGATCGTCGGAATCCTGGTGGCGGTGGCAGTGCTCGCGCGCGGTAAGCGCGCCGGTGACAAGGCCGCGGCCGAGGATTCATGGGAACGCAGTGAAGAACGACGCAGGCGGAAGGAGACCATCTACGGCGCCGCTTCCTACGCACTCCTGTTCTGCTGTGCGGCGGTCGCCGCCGCCCTCTCCTTCAAAGGCCTGGTCGGTTTCGGCCAGGAGAACCTCAGCCTGAGCGGCGGCTGGGAGTACCTCGTCCCCTTCGGCCTCGACGGCGCGGCGATGTTCTGCTCCGTGCTCGCCGTGCGCGAGGCCAGCCACGGTGACGCGGCCCTCGGCTCGCGTCTGCTGGTGTGGACGTTCGCCGGCGCCGCCGCCTGGTTCAACTGGGTGCACGCGCCCAGGGGCCTCGGCCACGACGGCGCCCCGCACTTCTTCGCCGGCATGTCCCTCTCGGCCGCGGTCCTCTTCGACCGCGCGCTGAAGCAGACCCGCCGGGCGGCACTGCGCGAACAGGGCCTCGTGCCCCGTCCGCTGCCGCAGATCCGGATCGTCCGGTGGCTCCGCGCTCCCCGTGAGACCTTCGGCGCCTGGTCGCTGATGCTCCTCGAAGGCGTACGCACGCTGGACGAGGCCGTCGACGAGGTGCGCGAGGACCGCCGTCAGAAGGAACAGAACCGGCACCGCCGGCGTGAGCAGCAGAAGCTGGACCGGGCGCAGATCAAGGCGCTCAACCGGCAGCACCGGGCCTGGGGGCGCGGCCGCGGCGGCCGTCAGGTCCCCCTGCCCGCGGTGGGCGGCGGATCGGGCTCACCGGCCGCCGTCGAGGCCGCCGCGGAGCCTGCTATAGCGGAACAGGGTCAGCTGCCTCATCGATCCCGGCTCTCCCTGTCGGCCGTCAAAGGCGGTGAGGCCCGAACCGTGGACCTGACCGCGGAGGACGACACCCAGGCGCTTCCACGACTCGACTCCCTGGAGCGCAAGCTCACGGATCTGGAGCGGCAGTTCGGCTGACCCGAAGAAGGCGTCCGGCGCGCGGTACGCGTCCGACGCGGGGAATCCGTTCGAGAACACAGCACACGGACCGGTGTGACGGAACATCGTCGCACCGGTCCGCTGTTGTGTTTCCCGGTGCACGGCCGCCACCACCGGCGTCGGCCCGGAGGCTCCGAAGGCTCCGAAGGCTCCGAAGGCTCCGGACAGGATCGGCGCTCCCGCTCAGGCCGCCGCTTCCCCGTTCATCTCGAACCACACCACCTTGCCCAGGGGCCGGGACCGTATCCCCCAGTCGTCCGCCAGGGTCCGCACCAGCGCCAGACCCCGGCCGTGCGTCGCGTCGTCGGCCGCCGGGGGCTGGGTCTCGGGCCGGGCCAGCGGCAGGGGCAGGGTGGTGACGAAGTCCCGCACCTCCACCCGCAGCCGTGAGTCCGCGACGGTCGCCGTGACCACGGCGCCCCGCTCGGTGTGCACCAGCGCGTTGGTGACCAGCTCGCTCATGAGCAGTTCGGCCACCTCCGCCGAGTCCCGCTCGCGCCAGTGCCGCAGCATCTCCCGCAAGGCGTGTCGCACTTCCGGGACGGCCGACAGATCGGCACCCCCCACTCTGCGCCGTAGCCCTGTCATGGTTCTGTCCCCCCGTTTGTACCGGTGACGACTCCCGTTCTCGGACGCTTACGGGGAGCATGCCCCGCCCCCCTCACGGCAGTCATGTCGCCGACCATGTCGTTCGTCACCTACTCGCCACGGTGAGGCGGGTGCGTGGGGGCCGTGTGGGGAAGTGAGGAAGAAGTGACGTGAGGCCCTGACCGGCGCGGCCCAGGAGCGAGGAGCCCCGATGCACGACGACCGCATCCAGGTGGAAGGCCGGCTGGAGCGCGCGCTGCGCCAGTTCATCCGCCCCGCGCGGTACGCCGCGCGGGAGCCGCTCGCCCTCTCCGTCCTGCGTGTACCGGGTGAGCCGGTGGCGGTCGACGGCGCGCTGACGGGGGCGTACACACCGTTCGCGGTCGGCACGGAGTGGGGCTCCCCCTGGTCCACGAGCTGGTTCCGGCTGGAGGGCACCGTCCCCGAGGCATGGGCCGGCCGCCGGGTCGAGGCCGTGATCGACCCCGGCTTCACCGGCGAGGGCCCCGGTTTCCAGGCCGAGGGACTGGTGTACGACGCGGCGGGCGTCCCGCTGAAGGGCATCCACCCGCGCAACCGGTACATCCCCGTCGCCGCGCCCGCGTCCGGCGGCGAGCCCGTACGTCTGCTGCTGGAGGCCGCCGCCAACCCCGCCGTCCTGCACGGCTTCGAGCCGACGCTCCTCGGGGACGTCCTGACCGCCGGGGACCGCCCCCTCTACCGCTTCGCCGCCGCCGAGCTGGCCGTCCTGGACGAGGAGGTCTGGCATCTCGTCCTCGACATCGAGGTCCTCTCCGAGCTGATGCGCGAGCTGCCCGAGGACCGGTCGAGGCGCCATGAGATCCTGCGCGCCCTGGAGTCCATGCTCGACGCGCTCGATCTGCACGATGTCGCGGGCACGGCCGCCGCCGCCCGCGGCGAGCTGACCGAGGCGCTCTCCCGGCCCGCCTCCCCGAGCGCGCACCGGATCTCCGCCGCGGGCCACGCCCATATCGACTCGGCCTGGCTGTGGCCGCTGCGCGAGACGGTACGGAAGGCGTCACGGACCTTCGCCAATGTCACGGCGCTCGCCGCCGACTATCCGGAGCTGGTCTTCGCCTGTTCGCAGGCCCAGCAGTACGCGTGGGTGAGGGACCACCAGCCCCATGTCTGGGACCGGATCAAGCGGGCCGTGGCGGACGGCAATTGGGCGCCGGTGGGCTCGATGTGGGTGGAGTCGGACGCCAATATGCCCGGGGGTGAGGCGCTGGCGCGGCAGATCGTGCACGGCAAGCGCTTCTTCCAGGAGGAGCTGGGCGTGGAGACGGAGGAGATCTGGCTGCCGGACTCCTTCGGCTGCACGGCGGCCTTCCCGCAGTTGGCGAAGCTCGCCGGGGTGAGGTGGTTCCTCACCCAGAAGCTCTCCTGGAACCAGTCCAACAGGATGCCGCACCACACCTTCTGGTGGGAGGGCATCGACGGCACACGGGTCTTCACACACTTCCCGCCGGTCGACACCTACAACGCCCGCTTCCACGCGTCCGAACTCGCCCACGCCGAGCGGAACTTCGCCGAGAAGGGCCGCGCCTCGCGCTCGCTCGTGCCGTTCGGCTGGGGCGACGGCGGTGGGGGCCCCACCCGGGAGATGATGGAGAAGGCGCGGCGGCTGAAGTCCCTGGAGGGCTCGCCCCGGGTCGAGATCGAGCCGCCGTCGGCCTTCTTCGCGGCCGCCGAGGAGGAGTACGGAGCACGTGCCCCGGTCTGGTCGGGTGAGCTGTATCTGGAGCTGCACCGGGCCACGTACACCACGCAGGCCAAGACGAAGCAGGGCAACCGCCGCAGTGAACATCTTTTGCGGGAGGCCGAGTTGTGGGTGACGGCCGCCGCGCTGCGCTCGTCCGCGTACCGCTGTCCGTACGACGAGCTGGACCGGATCTGGAAGACGGTGCTGCTGCACCAGTTCCACGACATCCTGCCGGGCTCCTCGATCGCATGGGTGCACCGGGAGGCCCGCGACACCTACGCGGCGGTCCGGGAGGAGCTGGAGGGCATCGTCGCGGACGCGCTGGCGGTGCTGGGCGGCGACGCCGTGGGGGTGTGGAACGCCGCGCCGTACGCGCGCCGCGATGTGGTCGCCGCCGACGCGGCGGACGTACCGGAGAGCGTCGCCACCCAGCCGCTGGCCGACGGCCGGGTGCTCGCCCCCGCCCTGGTGCGGGCCCTGGCCCCGGGCACCTTCACCTCGCTGGCCCCCGCCCCCGTCTCGGTCCTCGACGAGCGGGGCACGGTCACCCTGCGGAACCGGTATCTCAAGGTCATCGTCGACGCCGACGGGCTGCTGGCTTCGGTACGCGATCTCATCACGCACCGCGAGGTACTGGCGCCCGGCAGCCGTGGCAATCTGCTGCAACTGCATCCCGATCACCCCAACCAGTGGGACGCCTGGGACATCGACCGGCACTACCGGCACCGGCACACCGATCTCACCGCCGCCGACTCCGTGGAGCTGGTCGAGGAGGGCCCGCTGCGGGCGGCGGTGCGGGTGGTGCGTAGGTTCGGGGCGTCGCGGATCACCCAGGAGATCCGGCTCACCGCCGACAGCCGCCGGATCGATGTGGTCACCGACATCGACTGGCGGGAGTCCGAGAAGGTCCTCAAGGCCGCGTTCCCGCTCGATGTCCACGCGGAACGGTCCACCGCCGAGATCCAGTTCGGCCATGTGCACCGCGCCACCCACGAGAACACCGGCTGGGACGCGGCCCGGTTCGAGATCTGCGCCCACCGCTGGCTGCGGGTGGCCGAGCCGGGCTACGGCGTCGCCGTGCTCAACGACTCGACGTACGGACACGATGTGACCCGCACGCCGCATCCGGAGGGGCTCGGTACGACCGTACGGCTGACGCTGCTGCGCGCCCCGCACAGCCCGGACCCGGAGACCGATCTCGGTACGCACCGCTTCACCTACGCACTGCTGCCCGGCACCTCGCAGGAGGAGACCGTACGGGAAGGGCTGGCGCTCAATCTCCCGCTGCGGGTGGCCGCCGCCCCCGAGCAGGTGCCGCTGGTCCAGGTGGACCATCCGGCGGTGACGGTGGAGGCGGTCAAGCTCGCGGAGGACCGGAGCGGGGATGTGGTGGTCCGGCTCTACGAATCGGCGGGCGGCCGTGCCGATGCCACGCTGCGCGTCGGCTTCCCGGTGGTGGGGGCGAGGGTGACCGATCTGCTGGAGCGGCCGCTGCATGACGCGGAGACGGACGAGGAGGGGCTGAGGCTGAGGCTGCGACCGTTCCAGATCCTGACGCTGCGCCTGACGCCTCCCGGCTAGCGCCTTTCGTTCGGCGCACACCTGGCCGCGCCCACACCTGGCCGTGCCCGCCGCACCGCTCCGGCGACGCGCCCCGCGGACGGCTGCCCCCGCGCTGTGCCGGGCGCCGCGCTACGCCAGGGCCGTAACAGCCGTGTATGAGTGCTCAGGTGCCGGTCGCGCCGAGGCCTGCGACGGCGAGCCGGAAGGCGCGGTCCGCCGGTATCGCCGGGGCGGTGTAGTTCTCGGTGGCAAGGGCGATTCCGACGATCAGTGTGAGCAGATCGTCGACGGTGATGTCCGCCCGGACAGCCTGGTCGTCAATGGCCTTGCGCAGCAGCGAGGCGCCGGCCGCTCCGATGACTCCCGCACAGGAGTCCTGGGTGACCTCGTCCTGGAGAGGCTGGTAGGAGAGGACGTCCGCCAGACCCCGTGCGGCGAGCGAGTAGTCGAGCAGCTCGCGCAGCCACCGCACCAGCGCGGAGCGGCTGTCGTGCTCGCCGCAGAGCGTATGAGCGCGATCGCACAGGGCATGGACGCGCTGCTTGAAGACGGCTTCGAGCAGGGCTTTACGGGTGGGGAAGTGGCGCCGCACGGTGGCTGATCCGACGCCCGCGGTACGGGCGATCTGCTCCAGGGACGCCTGGGCTCCTTGGGCCGCCACCTCGGCCTCGGCCACGGCGAGGATGTGGGCGTAGTTGCGGCGGGCGTCCGAGCGCTGGCCGGTCATGATCTCCTTCAGCGTTGATAAGTGGCGGGGACCGCCGTATTGTAGCGAACCAGAAACGGCGGAGCCCGCCGTTTCTGGTGTCGTGACCACTGAGGAGATGTACTCATGACCACTGCCGCACCACCGGTTCTCGTCGCCGGTGCCACTGGCCGCCAAGGTGGCGCGACCGCCCGCGCCCTGCTCGCGCAGGGAACACCGGTGCGCGCCCTGGTGCGCGACCCGGACACGCCGCGTGCACGGGCCGTTGAGGAACTCGGCGCCAGCCTGTTCGTCGGCGATCTCACCGAACCGGCGACCCTTGAGGCGGCCGTGGACGGCGTGCGGGCCGTCTTCTCCGTGCAGATGCCCGCATACACCGGGCAGGGGTTCGACTTCGCCGGGGAGGTCAGCCAGGCGGTCAACCTCATGACGGCCGCGCGGGCCGCGGGCGTGGAACAGTTCGTCCAGGCCTCCACCAGCGGCGTGGGACAGCACGTCGAGGCCCCGGGCTGGGCCGAAGGACGGTGGGCGATCATGGAAGCCCCGCTCGGCACGAAGGCCGCGATCCAGGACCGGCTGCGCGAATTCGACTTCACCTACTGGACGTTGCTCAAGCCGTCGTTCTTCATGGAGAACTTCGAGCCGTCCATGCGGTTCTACTTCCCCCGCGGCGTCGAAGGGGGCCTGGTCACCGTCGTCAGACCGAGCACGCACCTGGCACTCGTAGCGGCCAAGGACGTGGGCCGAGCCGCGGCAGCCGCCCTGTCCGCGCCTGCCGAGTTCCACCGGGTGGAACTGGAGCTCGCCGGCGATTACCTGACCATGACCGAGATCGCCGAGATCCTCTCCCGCGCCCTGGGAGTCCCGCTGACGGCGCCGGACATGACCGAGGAACAGGCCCGCGCCGCCGGCATGGGGGACATGGGCGCCACGCACGAGTTCATGGAGGTGGTAGGCCAGCCGGCCCGGCCACAGTTCGCCCGCGCGCTGGGCATCGAGCCGACCAGCTTCGAGGAGTGGGCGCACGCACACCTACGGGCCGCCGCCTGAGCAGGTTCCGGCTACCGGCCCCTGACCGGCTGATCGAGGACGAGGGCACGACGAACGCGGCCACGGTCGTCCGTCCGCTGGCGGCGGGGTACGTGCTGCCGCGATCCGCGCGTGCGGCGGGTTCCTCACGGGCGCTCCGTGTGCCTCCGCCCGGTACGGGCACCCGTAGGGAGTGACGAAGAAGAAGCGGAAACTCACCCTCGCGTACAAACCCGTCGGCTTCGTTCTCGGCTGGGCGGGAGGCGCACTGGCCGGACTCGCCTTCCAGCAGACCTGGAAGGCCCTGCGCCACGAGGACGACGCACCGGACGCCCTGGACCGCGACCGCGGCTGGGGTGAGGTCCTGCTGGCGGCCGCGGTCCAGGGCGCGATCTTCGCGGTCGTACGCAGCGCGGTCGACCGGTCGGGCGCCAAGGCGATCGAGCGTGCGACGGGTACCTGGCCGAGCAGCGGTGGAGGGGGCAGGGACTGAACCGCCGCCCCGCGTTCCCTCACGCGGAAGGCGTCCCCTCACGCGGAAGGCGTCCCCTCACGCGGGAGGCGCGTGTCTTCGTGACCGCGCCGGGCCCGCTCCGGCAAGCGAGTGGCGTTCAGGCGGCACCCGACGGTGGCTTCGCGGGCAGAGCGCCAGAAGTGCCCGGAAGGACCCGGAGGCCGTAGCGGGCCCACAGCGCGCGCTGTAGGAGGAGAGTCAGTGTGCCCGCGAGGAACATCCCGGCGAGGTTGAGTCCGAGTTGGGCGAAGGAGGCCCCGACCTCGCCCCAGTGCGCCAGGGCCATGGCCACCGCGATGTTGCCGGCCGCCGGGACCGTGGTGACGGAGATGAAGACTCCGACCAGCGCGGCGGACTTGCCGGCGGTCAGCGACAGGATTCCGGCGACGCCCGCCAGGACCGCCACGATGAACGACCACCGGTCGGGATGGACGATGAAGCCGGTGAGCGGCCGGTCGTCGAGCATGTCCGGGGTGATCCATCCCAGCCCCCGGCTCACCGCCGCGCACGCCAGCGTGATCATGATCGCCACCGAGAACCCGACGGCCAGCGCCCGTACGGCCGCGACGACAAGTCGCCCGTCACGTCGCAGCGTTCCGAAGCAGGAGGCCGCCACCGGCCCGAACTCCGGTCCGAGCACCATCGCGCCCACGATCAGGATCGGCTGGTCCAGCAGGGCACCGATCGCCGCGATCTGGGTCGCCAGCGCCAGGAAGGAGAGGAATGCCCAGGTGATCCGGGTGTCCGAAGCGGCCCTGGCCGCCAACTCCTCCCAGACGACCGCATCGTCCGGATCGCCCGGAGCCACCTCCTGCGCCGCCTCCGCCGCCGTCGAGATCGACAGATCCACCTGCTCGGCCGAGACGCCGCCGGTGTCACTCAGGCCGAGGGCCCGCAGTCGCGCCAGCACATCGTTGGCCGCCTCCCGCGCCACCTCGAACTCCACCAGGTCCCCCGCCGGCGACCGGGCCGCCCCGGGGAACCTCACGATGTTGACGACCGCCGGGGAATCGGCGATCCGAAGCACTTCCTCCGCGAGAGCAGGAGGGCAGATCACTCGTATACGCAGCACGCTGCGCATTGTCCCGCGCCCGCCCGGCCCGCCCGACATCGCGGGGGGGTCTACTCCGCGCTCCAGGCGTGACTTCCCGTGCCTCGCAGCGGCCCGTTGGGGATCTCTCCGGTGTCCGGTGTCCGGTCTCGGATGAGTCCGGGCAGGGCGGGGTCGCACGGCCGCGGTACCCGAAATCTGGGGGAGACGGGTCTCGCGAGGTCGCCTCACACCGCGTGTGATCCGGCGTTCGACGTGATCCGGGACAGACGGATCGCGGAGACGAGGAAGAAGATCCCTCCGAGCGTGGCATAGCCGGCGAGGGCGGTCAGCGAGGGGTCATCCTGTGAGGCGCTTCGGATGAAGGACGCGCCGGCCAGCACCGAGATGCCGCCGCTGACGATCATGGCCCACTGACCGCCCATCGATCGGCGCGCGACGCCTACGAGGAGCTGGACCAGACCGGAGAAGACCGCCCAGGCGCCCCAGACGCGCAGCACGTCGGCGACGCCCGAGGCGCTGGCGACCGCGACGCCGACGGCGGCGAGCGCGCTGACGGCCATGTTCACGTACAGGCCCTTGGCCGGCCCGGTGGCGCGCGCCGACCTCGCGTCGACGACGGCCGCGGCCACGTCGAAGGCGGGATAGAGGAACAGCAGCAGCTTGGTCCCGGTGGTGAGGTCGGAGCCGGACACCAGCAGGAGCGCCGCCCAGGCGGCGGCGAAGACGAAGCGGATGACGTAGAGCCGGCGCAGGGCGGGCGCGGCGGCCACCTGTTCGGCGGAGGCGACGGATGCCATGGGGTTCTCCAGTGAGTACGGGGAGGGCTACGGGACGGGTTCGACCGCTCGGGCAGAGGCAGGCAGGCTTCTCCGGCCCGAGCGGCGGAATGCCTCGAAGCAGAGAGAACGATCTCTCTTGCACGCAGCCTGACATACTCGATCCACCAAAACAAGAGAGACCGTTCTCTCTGCTACGATGGGTGATATGACACAGCTCGAAGCCGGCACCGGCAGGAGAGTCTCCGAGGCCCGGGAGCGGCTCCTGAGGACCGCCGGGCAGCTCTTCTACACGGAGGGCATCCACACGGTGGGCGTCGACCGTCTGGTCACCGAGTCGAAGGTCACCAACGCCACCTTCTACCGCCACTTCCCCAGCAAAGAAGACCTGGCCGTCGCCTACATCGGAAGCGTCGACCAGGCGATCCGCACCCAGATCGGCGCCCTGACGGCCACGGACGTGCCGGCCGACGCGATCCTGCGGGGCATCGGCGCGTCCCTGGTCGAGCAGATCCGCTCGCCCGGCTACCGCGGATGCGCCTTCCTCAACGCGGCAGCGGAATTCCCCGCTCCCGACCACCCGGTCCACCGGGCCGTCGTGCAGCACCGCGAGTGGTTCCTGCAGACGATCACCGGACTGTTCGCCGGGATCGCGGACACGTCCGCCGAGCACGCCGGGCGGCACTTCGTCATGCTCCGCGACGGCGCGATGAGCGCCGGCTACCTCGGCGACCCCGTCCTGGCCGGCGAGACCCTGCTGCGCGGCATCGAAGGACTGCTGCGGGTCCACACCGCCGGTGGGCTCGACGAGAGCGCCGCCCCCGCGCCCGGTCAGGCGCCTTCGGCGGCCACGACGGTCCCCGACATCGAGTGCTCACCGCCCAGCGCCTAGGACTTGTCCGGCCGATCATGTTCGGAGCCAGATGGTGAGGGCTGCCGCTGTTGCGGTGCCGAGGAAGATGTAGCCGCGCTTGTCGTATCGGGTGGCCACGGCCCGGTGCTGTTTCAGCCTGTTGATGGCCCGTTCGACGGTGTTGCGTTTCTTGTACCGCTCTTCGTCGAA